>JAHBAD010000009.1 GCA_018385395.1 Treponema sp. | reverse complement strand
CTTGCGTTTTTATTGATGCCAGCTTCCAAAATGGCCTGTTTTACGGCACGCTGCATAAGTGATTCATCTAAATGCCATCGTCCCTGTTCACCGGTTTCTCTATTTTTCCATCTATTTTTTTGTGGAAAAAGCCATTGCCATTTAAATTCCTTGCTTCCGCCCTGATACTTATCAGAAAGAGCCTGGGGAAGTTTTACGGAGCCAAAACCAGTCTTTAAAATCTTCTTCGTAAATTTTTCGAAATTTTCTATATGAGATTTTAATTCGGAAATGCAACAGCTTCATTGACATATTCCGGCTTACGGATTACTACGTTGTCACGAACTGAGTATAGTAGGCTCCTTGGCTTTATTAGAAGTTTTCGTTCAGATTACATGTTTCAACCATGTAACGGATATTGATTCCGGTTGAATCTTCCATAATCTTTTCGACAACGAAAACCATTGATTTGCCGTCTTTGTCTGTAAGAATCTGTTCGATTTTATATCCAGTTACCCCTTTACGACGGATGTCAGGGTTTCCAACTTTCTGGCTCGCAATAACATTTCCTTCTGCGTCTTTCTTTTCAATCAGAATATAAAAAGAAGATTTTGCTGATGTACCGGTTCCGCTTACATCAGTAATGAGTTTTACTGTGAAAGAATTTGGGTTTTCAATTTCTGAGCCAAGGAAGTCTGTAAAGTTGATTACATCTGAACCTTTTTTTAGTGGGTCTTCACAGATATAAAGCTTCTGATCTGGACCTGTTTTTTTAAGATTCAAAGGTTTTGTGCTGTAAAAGCATTTTGCTTCCAGAGATTCATAAACTTCACGGCCGTTTTTTCCACTTGTAACAGCAGAAGGCTTAATAGAGAAATATCCGTTATTTACATAATCATTTTTTTCGATATCAACTTCTATAAGTTCAGCCCAGCCCTGGAAATTTTTATCGGTTTTTCCATACTGTCCGAATACGTAAATCTTTCCGTCTGATGACCATCCGCCTTCAACAAAAGTGGCTACATCCCCGGCAAAAACAGCGGATGCCAGAAGGCACATTGAAATTACTTGAGAAATAATCTTTTTCATTTTTTCCCCCAAAAAAAGATAATCTTATATCTATAATCGGCAGAAACAAGTCAGTCTTTACTATTATTTCCAATCACTTTATTATTTTGTTATGACCATAAAAACTAGAAACCGGCTGAATTTTTCTCTTTTCCTTGTATCTCTGATTATTCTTGTTATTAATGTGGTCTTTTTCTTTCATTATTATTTTCGAACTCCCGTTAAATTAAACTTTTCAGATGGAAACTTCTGGTATTCTTTGTTTTTTGCATATCAGCCATTGGCAGTTTATGTTTCTCTTTTCTTTATGAATCTTTATGTGGTAATTACAGCAAAAGTTATAAACAATGCTTTTGCTAAAACAAACTGTACGGAGATTTCTTTTTTCTTCTGCTTTCTTCTATCCTGTATTGCTGAAACTGTAAGGTTTTATATTCCAATGTTTTCAGTGGAAACTTCATTTTCTGATTTTTTGATTCTTCTTGGTAATTTCTCACTTTTTGCAAGAATCTTAGCTCCTTTGTCTGTTCTTTTTGCAGTAATTATGACTCAGGTTGAAGAACGACAGAATCTTGAACGAAATATGGGACTGATAATTATTGTATCCCTTTTTATTGCTATGGTTCTTCCGCTTAATACTGGAATTATTGAAAAGGATTTTCGTGTTCACGCTGGTTTTGACCGGATTGTTGTTATTATTGAAATTCTTGTAGATTCAGCTGCGGTAATCTCTCTGTTTTTCTTTAATTTACGGGACGGTTATTCACAGAAAACAACTTTTGGACTTGCAATGATTATTTCAGGATTTGTTCTTTCAATTAATAGTGTAAATTTCTTTATTCTTATTTTAAGTCTGGTTTTCTTTACCTGGGGGACATTCTGGTACCTGAAGGCACTTCATGACAGATATCTTTTTTCTTAATCTGATTTTATAAAACTGTATTTAAATAAATGGCAAGCCACCCGATAGCTGGTGGAATAATGAGGTTGTCCATGTCGGCCAGGGGAAGGATTTCGATAAGCATTGCTGCAAAGGCGATAATAAGGGATTCTTGAGTATTTTTGCAAACACAGAAGGTTGTAATAAACACAGCTGTAAAACAAGCAATGCTTCCGGCGGCAGTTTTCCCTTTTGTAAAGGAAATATGAATTCTTCCAAAAAATTTTCCGCATAAACTTGCAAGTCCGTCACCAAAAGACAATGCAAATATTCCGATTTTTCTGCAATCAGGGTTTTTGATAGTGAGGGCAGTAATGATAATGCCTGTAACCAGAGTTACAGGACCAAGAACAAATTTATCTTCATCACGTTTTCTGGCGGCAATTTCTGTTATTGTTGAAATTACAGGGATTTTATAACCTTTAAGGCGCAGAACTTCACTGACTGTATATCCTGCGAGAGCACAGAATAAAAGGCAAACAGTCAGTGTAAAAAAATGATCCAGAAAAAAAGGAACCAGAGCTGAGCACAAGTGAATTGATTTTCTGAAAAGTTCTTTTAATAGAAATTTAGTACGAAATTTTCTCATTGTTCAGAATGGTGCGAGGTATTTCAGTGTAAATTGCAGGTTCAAAATCTGGCACTGGGTGAGTAATATACTTGATGTTTTCTTCTGCAAGATTTGAGCCTCCAAGTCTTACCAGAGTTTCCTGGTTTCTTGTAAGGGCATCCCAGGCTCTTACAGACTGGGAGAACTGAACGATAGCCTGAGCATTGAATGAACTGTTTCCTGTTCTGGATGCCAGGCGGTAAAGAGTTACGCCATAATTGTTTGAAGCGTAAAGATAGGTTGTAATTAGTTCATTTTCTTCAGCACTTGCCTGTGGAAGAACAATTCCTCTGTCTGAAATTTGAAGGTCCAGCTTTGAAATAAGGTCTTCATAATACCCTTGAGCGGCATAGTTATCACCCCGCAGCGAAAGTGTATTTCCCATAGCAAGCATAAGGTTTGTTTCTTTTATATTACCGTCGCCCGCTTTCATAAATGACCCCAGGGCTTCGCCATAATTCTTCTTCTTGTACTGAATGTACCCGATTTTATAGCGGATTGACGGACTGTCATTTTCAAGTTCTACAGAAGAAATATAATTCTGGAGTGCGTTATCGTAATCTCCGGTAATGAAGTAATCCATATCTGCCTGATCAGCAAAAAGCTGTCCGATTTTTACATTTCCCTGAAGTCCAGAAGCATCACGTTCTGCTGTATAAAGAGTGATACCGTCGGTATAGTGTTCCTGAGCCCTAAGGAATTCCTGTGCTTTTGCGTATTCTTCACCGGCAAGTCGATATGTATCAATGTATTTATAAAGGTCACGACGTTTAAGCTGTGAAGCCTTTTTGAATTTGTCCAGAGTATCAATAAGTGTGCTCTTTGCAGCGGTACTTTCATTTGTTTCGATGAAATAACGGGAAAGGTTGTAGGCTGCAACAGGATTCTGGGAATCAAGTTTATAGGCTCTTGTAAGAAGGAGTTTTACGTCTTCAATGTAATTTCTAAGGTATTCATCACTTGGGGCAAGAGGCCCATAAAGTTTATCAAGCATGTATCCTGAAAGTTCTGTCCAGTCTTCAGGAGGAAGATTCTTTTCTTTTGGAAGGAAATATTCCTTTAATGTGAGGACTTCAGGAAGATTGTCTGTGCGGATGAAGTAACGCATCATACGTCCTTCATAAAGCATGTTTGAACGATAGAGCTGAATCAGTGTTGCGTACTGTTCACGTGCAGATTCCAGTTTTGCAGGATCTTTTTCTGTTCCCCATTCAAGGAATATGTCTCCAAGAAGGAGGATACCGTCTGCATCATTGATGTGGTAATCCAGAACCTGGCGACGACAAATTTCTTCGGCTTTTTCGTAGTTTGCCAGGTCATTAAGTTCCATAGAAGCATATTCAAGACCTGCAGTTTTATTGGGTTTGAAGTAATCGAGAATATTCTGATACATCCATTCAGCTCTGATGTACTGTTTCTTTTCTCTGTAACCGCGGGCGTATTTGAAGAACCATTTTTTGTTCAGGCGGTAAGTGATGGCTTCGTTGAATTTAATTACGCTCTGAGGGTATTCATCTGCCTGAAGCATTGCATAGCCCTGTTTGTACAGGTGATTTGCCTTTGCCGGAATATAAATACAGTTCTTTGTAAATTTGAACAATCCAAATCCAACAACCATAAGAACCATACATGCAAAAACTGCAGGAATAATCTTGTTCTTGAGCTGATAAGAAAGTGATTTTTTGTATGCTTCATATTCTTCGGCTGTTCTGTGTTCATAGTTTCGTGGAACAGGAAGTGAAATATCAAGCATTTTTTCAAGCATAGAAGCTACCTGGCGGGCAGGAGCCTTATTCAGGATTTTTTCTACAATTTCGAATTCTGCTTCATCTGTGAATTCATTCTTAACGATTAAGTCTTCAAATGCGAGACGGACATTAAGAGGGTATTCATTAAGATTCTTGAGGAATGTTTTGTATTGTGCGTCTGAAAGTGTATTTGGCGGAAGATCTTCTTCGGCCTTTGTTTTTCCTGTTTTGGAAGCAAGGATAGGACCGCTTTTTTCAACTTTTGCAGTTTCTACATCTGAGAAACCTGGAATAGTAAAATCCTGGCCTTCGATTGAGAATTCGTCGTCATTTCCTAATTCAAAGCCTGAATCAGCGCCACCTAGTTTTGCGTCTGTTTCCGGAATACTGAAATCAAGACCATCTATTTCGGATGTATCAAAAGTTTCGATAGAAATATCTTCTTCCGGTGTTTCTTCAGGAAGGCTGTCTGATTCTCCAAAATCGGCAGAAAAGTCGTCTGGAATGTCCATGTCGCCAAGGGCTGTCATGTCCTCAACCGGTGAGTCATCAAGATATGTTACGGTATCTGGGGCCACATCTTCTTCTATAGGTGAGGTCATGTCTTGTGCTTGAGCGTCCAGATCCAGGTCCATAGCGTCCATAGAACTTGAATCCATGTCCGGCATAGATGTGTCAAGGTCTGATGCTTGAGAGTCCAGATCCATGTCCATGGCATCCATAGAACTTGAATCCGTGTCCGGCATAGGTGTGTCTATATCCATGTCGTCCAGAGAGAAGTCCGGCATTGAATCAAGACCGTCGGTAGCTTCGAAGTCGCTGCCGAACCCTTCTGTAAGTTCCGGATTATTTTCTTCTGATTCCAGAGACAGGGCTTCATCAGCTTCAGGCATGTCAAAAAGGGCATCTGAAGCGGAAAGAAGAGACTCTTCGGCAGATGTATCTGTAAGTTCATCTGGTTCTTCTGTTTCTGAAACGTCAAAGTTTGTATCAATATCAAATGGGTCTGAAAGATCAGAGCTTTCTGTAATGGAATCTGGTTCTGAAACTTCTTCTGAAAAATCGATATCATCAAGTCCAAGGTTTTCAAGTGAATCTGAAGTTTCAAGAGCTTCTTCTTCAAGGGAATCTATATCTGAAAGTTCGGCTATGTCAAAATCTTCAACTGGAGCAACATCTGCAGGTGTCTCATCTTCATTTTCCAGGTTTCCAAGTCCAAGTTCTGCCAGAGAAAGAGCTTCTCCCGAAGAAGCGTTCTCATTTGATGGAGTTTCGTCATAGAAGTTAAAATCATTTAATTCGTTATCTGCCTGAACAGAAGTTTTTTCAGTTTTGTTTTTAGGTACATAGTTTTCGTCACCAAAACCGCCTGAATAGAATTCTGCTTCATCTGCATCAATTTCGGGAGTCTGATTTTGAGTGTCGAATTCTGGTGTTGTTGTACCGTCAAAACCGGCACCGCCAAGAAGATCTTCAAGGCTTAAATCGGCAATTGAAGGTTCTTCAGGTTCTTCTTCCACAACTTCTTCTTCAGGCTGTTCTTCGAACATGGAAAGGTCAGGCATAAGTGCTTCTTCACCGAATTCGTCGGAAGCTGTAAGTGGTGACAGGAGGGAAGACATGTCCGGTGTTTCAAAGCCGGATGCAGGTTCTTCAAGCTTACGTTTTTTTGATTCTTCTGATGCTGGTTGTCCCATTCCTGTAATAGCCTGAAGGTCAGAAAGGTCGTCATCAACTGATGTGTCCTGTACAATTGCCTCGTTTTCGGGCATTCCCATTACGAATTCATCGGAGTCATCTGTGTCAGGAACTTTTGGAACAGGTACGCGTACAGGCTTTTCACCGCGCTGGGCACGGAGCTGAATTTCATCACCCAGTGAAAGAATATCTTTATTAAATTGAATAAGCTGACTTAAGCCTGGCATATGTACATTTTACTCCAAATTCTATACTACTTCTAGTAACGGACGGAAAATACCTCTGGTTTAGAGTTTTTTCCTTTGCCTTGAAAAAGTTGCCTTTTCAAGTATTTTTCAACCTGATATAAGTTTCCAAGGCAACTTTTTCAGGTAAAAATAGAGTTCTAAACCAGTGTCATTTTCCTGAAAGCAGGCGTTACGGGCGGCGTTTGAGCCCGTAGAGGGGGTAGTGGAAGCTTCGGTTTCGAAGCTGGAACGAGGGGGAGACTTCCCCCTAACTCTTTTCTTCTATATAATAAACCGCTATATGACTTTAGACGAAAATACAAACAATGACGAACTCTTTGATTCTGATGAAATTATTCCTATTGAAGATGATGTAATTGAAAATGACGACTCAGAATCAGAAGAAGACGGACCTGTTACTTTTGAAGACCTGGGCCTTGATGAACGTGCCCTTGCTGCTGTCCGCCGTAAAGGGTTCGAATTTCCTTCACCTATTCAGGTTCTGGCTATTCCGCGCCTTTTGAATGGTGACTCAAATGTTATTGCAAGAGCGAGAACCGGAACGGGAAAAACTGCTGCTTTCGGGCTTCCCATTATCCAGAAGCTTCGCGACAAATCTGACTATCCACAGGCTTTGATTCTTGAACCGACCCGAGAACTTGCAATGCAGACTTGTACTGAAATGCAGAGCTTTACAGATGGCGGATACCCGAGAACCTGTGTGCTTTATGGGGGCGCAAGCTATTCAGGACAGATAAAAGACCTGAGACGGGGCTGCGAGATTGTAGTAGGGACACCTGGCCGTATCCAGGACCATCTGGAACGAAAGACCCTGGATATTTCAAAAATCAAGTACTTTATCCTGGATGAAGGGGATGAGATGCTTGATATGGGCTTTATCGATGATATTGAACATATCTTTGAACAGGCAAATCCGGACGCAAGAATCCTTCTTTTCAGTGCTACAATGCCTGAACCTATTTTGAAAATTGCCCAGAAATTCATGGGTGAATATGAAATTATGGAAGAAGAAGGGGTTGTTGATGAACCTCTTCTGATTGACCAGAAGTTCTGGGTTCTGCGGGAAAGTGACAAGATTGAAGCTCTGGTCCGCCTTATTGATATGGCACCGGACTTTTACGGACTTGTTTTCACTATGACAAAAATGGATGCCGATAACGTTACCAAAGCCCTGGATCTTCGCGGTTATGAAGCTGCAGCCCTACACGGCGACATTATGCAGAACCAGCGTGAAAAGGTACTTGAACGTTTCCGTTCAAAAAAGACCCGTATTCTTGTTGCAACAGACGTTGCAGCCCGCGGTATTGATATTTCAGGTCTTACTCACGTAGTAAACTATTCCATTCCTTTTGACGGGGCAACTTACGTTCACCGTATCGGTCGTACAGGCAGGGCCGGAAGCTCAGGAACTGCCGTTACTTTTGTACGCCCTGAAGAACGCCGTAAGCTTACCTTCCTTCAGCGCGCCGTAGCAAAGGCAAGCAAAGGTCAGATGGTGGAAGAAGAAGTTCCTGCAGTACACGATGTTCTTGAAGCAAAGCGCATTAGAATTTTGGATGAGCTTATGAAAAAGGTGTGGGGGGAGGCAATTGATAATTCACAATTCACAATTCATAATGAAGAATGTGGAATTGAAAATTCACAATTCACAATTCATAATGAAGAATGTGGAATTGATAATTCACAATTCATAATTCATAATGAAGAATGTGGAATTGCTAATGGACAATTGACAATGGACAATGTCGGTTGCGAAGGAGAGTCTTCTGCAGGAGATGAAGCAATTCACAATTCACAATTCACAATTCATAATGAAGAAGGTGAAGGAAAACTTTCTGCAGGAGATGAAGCAATTCACAATTCACAATTCACAATTCATAATGAAGAATGTGGAGGAAAATTTTCTGTAGGAGATGAAAGTGTACTGAATGGGGAAGATAATTCTCAATTGATTCCGGCTGATCAGTTCTATGTTGATATGGCTGAAAAACTGGTAAGGAATGGAAATGCTTCTGAGGTTCTGGCAAAAGTGCTGGAATCGTTTTATGGTGAAAAGCTTTCGCCAAAACACTACGGAAGAATCAGTAATCCTAAGAAAATGGGACGTTCTTTCGAAGCAGATCCGAACTCTACACGCATTTTCGTTTCTCTTGGTAAGAAAGACCATATGGGACCGCGGGACATTGCAGATTTCTTCAGCAATCTGCTTCATATCCCTAATCACAAGGTTGATAACATCGACATGGCACGTGAGTTCTCTCTTGTAAGCCTTCCGAAAGAGTCTGCAAAGAAGGCTCTTGATATGGCAAAGAATAACAGGAATCTTCCTCATATGCATATCGATACAAAAGGTGAACCTGACAGAAGTCCACGTCGGCGAGGTGCTTTCCGCGACAGACCTGAAGGAGTTCGTGACGGGGAAGGACGGCGGAACCGTGAAGGCGGAGAAGGCCGCCGTGAACGCCCTTTTGGCGACCGTAAGCGGGAAGGTGACCGTAAAGGTGACCGTGATGGGCAGAGAAGAGAAGGCCGTTCCAAAGGAAACCGTCCCAATACTCACACACAGAGTATACGGAATGCTGCAAGTCTCTATAAAAAATCTTCATCTTCAGGTAAAGCTGAAAGATTTTAATTGAAAACCACACGATGCCTCCAAATTAGGGTATAATATCCCTATACGGATAAAAGGGGTGTTGTGTGGCTTCTATTCTTGAAACAATTCAAAAAACAATCACAAAAAATATAAGAAATGAAAACGCAATATTTGTTTTTTCTACAGATATTGCCTGTGCTACATGGGCAGAATGGGCTGTAAAAAATACAGGTGTCCGTGCGGTTGCCAGAAACCGTTTTAAGGCATGGGATAAGTTCAAGGCAGAATCTACAGATGAAAATGCAGACGGTCAGCCTGTTCCGGGGCTTCTTCGAAAAATCTTTGCAGAAAATTTGATGTCAGAAAATAGGGAATCTCAGATTTTCAAAAAAATTATATCTCCTGAATACGCAGAAAATTCATCATCTTTTTCAGACTGGATCTGTTCAATTCTTCCTTCGCTTAAAGCATGGAATGACCGTTTTAATGAACTGAATTGTAAGCCTGACAGCGAAGATGAAGACTATAAACTTTTATATGAACGTTATTCTGATTTTCTTCTGAATGATCCTAAAACCGGAAAACCCAGAGAGGAACGGCTTTATGAACCTGCATGGGCTTCAAAAAATCTTATAGTTGCTGACAAAGATTACTATGTTTTCTTTCCGGAAATTCTTGATGATTATGCAGATTACAAAGAATTTTTTACTGGAAATGATATTCCAAATCTTCATGTCTTTTTTGTAAAAGATACAGAGGATATAAATAAAGAAATCAAATCAGATTACTTTACTAATTCCCGAACTGAGTTTCGAAAACTCTGTCTGGCTCTCCGCCATATTCATGAAAATGAGAAAATCAGCTGGCGTGAAATGGCTGTCTCAATCCCTGATATTGATACATATCTTCCATATATTGAGCGCGATTTAAGCCTTTATGCCATCCCCTATGTTGTGCGTTCCGGCAGAAAGGTAACAGGAATTAATGCCGGTTCCATTTTTAATTGTGTAAAAAATGTAGCAGATGAGGATTTTTCATATGATTCCATGCGTGCACTTTTGACAAACAGTTTCGTTCCATGGAAACATGAAAATCTTAATGAAGAACTTGTCCGCGAAGGTGCCAACAGAAAATGCATAATCAATTACGAAAAAAACGGCAGACCTGTTGATGTCTGGGCTGAAAGCCTTAAGTACGTGAAAAACATTCAGGTTTCTGAATGGTACAGCGTAATCAGAAAATGGGTAAAGTCCCTTTCTGAAGCCAAAGATTTCAAGACACTTCGTCAGGCCTGGTTTACGGGGCGTAACCAGCTTTTTGATTTTGAATCTCTTCCTGAGGACAGCGAATGTAATCTTGTTCTGGGACACTGTCTTGATCAGCTTGAAGAGCTTGTAAACCTTGAAGAAAAATATAAGGTTTCTGTATCGAAGCCTTTTGCCTTTTTTGTAAATGAACTTGATAATGCGGTTTACCAGCCTCAGAATAAAACTGCCGGTGTGAATATTTTCAAATACAAGGTTTCTGCTACCGCTTCATTTAAGTATCAGTTTGTTGTTGACGCAAACCAGTCAAATCTTTCTGTAATGAATTCACAGCTGAAATTCCTGAACAATGAAAAACGCTCTGCACTGAAAATTCAGGATGAAGATACGGCAACAGAAAGCTTTATCCTTCTTTATGGAAAAGAAAAGGGAATATTCTCCTGCAGCCAGAGTACAGTAAACGGTTTTGCTATTCCTCATTCCCGCTTTACAACTCCTGATAAGGATCCTTTGGATATAATTTCTGACGAATTAAAAGCATATGATTATCCAGTTCAGGAACTTTCATTTATCAAAGGCGAAAAAGGTTCTGTAAAACCAAAAGCAGTTTACGAAATGCAGACCAATGTTTCCCGCGGTTTTGAATATTACAAAAAAGTGAATGCCGGAGTTTCTGAAACAGAAAATGTAAGTGATGCACTGAAAGAACTTGTTCAGGAAAAAACTTTAAAAGACGGAAAAATAAAAGTCAGTGCATCGGCTTTAGCCCAGTATTTCCCGTGCCGTCGTAAATGGCTTTTTTCAAATGTTCTTGAACTTTCCGAAGATTCTCTTACTACAGAACTTTTCAATGTTTTTGATGTGGGAAATATCTATCACCGGGGGATCGAAAAATTTTTTACGCCTTACCGGGAAAATAAAAAGCCTTTGCCCCTGGTCAATGAAGAAGGTCTTCTTCCTGATGAAGATAAAATCTTAAGCCAGATAAAAATTTATCTGAAGGAAGTTTATGAAGAAACGGGCGTTAGAAAAGCGTTGAGTTTCAATCAGAGCGACACAAAAAGTCCTCTTTTAAAAGAAGTGATGGAATCGCAGAGTGAAAAAGTTTCTGAGTTCTTTTTGCCGGTTCTTCGTTCTTTGTGTACGCCTTATGATGAAAGTCATCAGACAACAAGCGGTTTTGGAAATTTTTATGTTTCTTCTACTGAAGGAAGTTTTACTGACGAAGATAATTCTGATTATAGACTTTATGGAGAAATTGACGGTGTTTTCTGTAATGATGACAAGCTTTCGATTATTGACTACAAGACAAATTACACAAAAGGCCCTTCGGACTGCATTGTAAATGAATCAGAATATGATGCGAACTCAAAAGTCCTTCCGGAACTTAATGATTTTCAGCTTCCAATGTACGTACATCTTCTTCAGAAAAGCAATCTTATGAAGGCGGGAGACCTGGAACAGGTTCTGTTCTTCAGTCTTAAAAAAGCAGAAAAAAAATACATTGTAAAAGAACCTCTTCTTACTGCAAAAGGAACAAAGAACTCCCGGGATAAATCTGTAACTGCAGGAGAATTCCAGACAACGGTAGAAGTTTTCAAAAAATATGCAGAACTTTTTGCTTCAGAGATTAAAGCCTGTAAAACTTTTGAACCAGATTTTTCCAGGGTAAAAGATTATGAACATTGTGCAGGATGCACTTACAATTCGATCTGCCGCACAACTTACACAAGGAGGGAAAACTAATGAGCGGGAATATGAATACAGATTATCTTGATTTACTTCCAAAAAAACTGGATGACCAGCAGAAAAAAGCCTGCTGTGCTTCCGGAAATGTAATTGTTGCGGCAGGAGCTGGATCGGGAAAAACTCAGGTTCTTGCAACACGCTTTGCATATCTTGTAATGAGCCACGGTATAAAAGCTGAAAAAATTCTGACTTTGACTTTTACAAAAAAAGCCGCAAGCGAAATGTATCAGAGAATTTATCAGACTCTTGATTTCTTTTCGAAGCATGATGATGTTCCCCCTCTTGAAAAGGAGCGGGCAAAAGAAGCTGTCGCCGATTTTGCAAAGGTTCATATTCAGACACTGGATTCTTACAACGGTTCTGTTTTAAGACAGTGTGCAAGCCGTTACGGCATCAGACCTGACTTTTCACAGGGAGATACTGCAAATGGAAGTCAGGCTTTAAAATTCGTAATGAAGCATAGAAATGAACATGTAGTTCAGAATCTTGTGAACGCAAATAATTCAGGAAATCTTCAGCAGATTGCTTCTGACCTTCAGAATGAAATTCTTTCCCGTTCAAGCCTTGCTTCAGATCCTGATAATTTTGTAAAACTCTGTGAAAAGAAAAGGGAAGGCTGCAATAAGCTTTGGAGACAGAACTATCAGCGTGTTCTTGATGGAATTGATCTTTTTAACAGGGCTTATGAAGAGGTTCCTTCTGTGACGGCTACTATGAAAAAATGCCGGGAAGAATTTAATGCCCTTGAAAATATAATGGATAATCTGCCGGAAGATATGTCTTCAATGTCAGTTTCCCAACTTCAGGCCTTCGAGGACGGAATAAATTCTATTTCTTTCAGCCTGCCGTCAGGAAAAGGAAATGATGAAATAAAAGAAATTATCCGTTCAGTACGGCCTCAGGATGGTGAAACCTGTCTTGGAAACATGCTTCATTATTCTGATTATATGAAAAATTACGAGAACCATCATGAGTATGCAGAATTCCTTGATGAATACATGATGGAAGTTAATAATCAGAAACGGATTTCCGGAAGTCTTTCTTTCTCTGATATTTCGGAAATGGCCTTGAAAGCCCTAAAAGAGCAGCCGGATCTTCGCACTCAGGAACAGAATGCTTTTGATAGAATTATGATTGACGAGTTTCAGGATAATAACCAGAAAAACCGTGATCTTCTTTTCCTTCTTTCTGCAAAGCCTGGCCTTTCGGCAGAAGATTCTCTGAAAGGTGAAAATCTTGTTGAAGACAAACTTTTCTTCGTTGGGGATGACAAACAGTCAATTTATAAATTCCGTGGCGCTGATGTTTCTGTTTTCAAACAGCTTGGTGAAGATCTTAAAACCGATCCAGTTGATATGGTTTACAATTACCGCTCAACAGAATATCTTTTGAACTCTTTCAATTTTATTTTCGGCGGTTTCGATGCCGAAAAAAATCAGGTTATGAAGCAGCCTTCTGCGGTTTTTCCAAGTGAAGTAGAAGATGATGAAAAATATGCCGCCACTTTTACAGAAAGGCAGATTGCTGAACGCAATAAAGCTGTTATTGGTTCTTCGCCTGTTGAATTCCAGAATTCGCCTGTTCACTTCTGCATTTACAATAATAAGTTTCCTGAAGACTGCGAAATTATTTCTGAAAAGGTGAAGCCTTATGCAGAAGAACTGAAAAAACTTGGTAAACAATCTGATTTTGAAAATGCAAAAAATCTTGCTTTTATTTCCAATGAAGACCAGATGTGTTATTTCATTGCAAAAGAAATTTCTGACCGCATAAATAAGTCGGAAGGAAGACTCAGTTTCAGAGATTTTGCAGTTCTTGATAAATCCCGGGGAATGCGAAAAACTCTTGCAAAGTATCTTTCATATTTTGATATCCCTTATAATCTGGACAGTCAGATTGATATTTTTGAAAGTGCACCGGTAAATGATATTTATAATCTACTGCGTCTTTGTGTTTATCCTTCTGATAAAAAAGCTGCGGCTTCATTTTTGTGTTCGCCTTTTGCAGGTCTTTCTGTAAATGATATAGAACAGATTTTTGCCCTTGATTTTGAGATTGAAAAAGAAAATTCTGAAATTAACGATACTCTGAAGAAACTTCTTTCTGAAGAAAAATATCAGCGTCTTTGTGATGCACTTTCGCTTTTTTCAGAAATAAAAAAACGGGCTACAGGAAATCTTCTTGCCGGTACTATTACAGAACTCTGGTACGATTACGGCTACCGTTATGAAACCTTGTGGCATAAGAATCTTTACTTAAGCAGCGAACAGTATGATTTACTTTTTGAACTTGCACGCCAGTGTGATTCAGAAGGCTATTCGCTTTCTTACTTTATTGATCAGCTTGACGGACTTCGTTATGTATTTGGTGCGGACAGTGAAATTGATATTGGCGGAATTGAATATCCAAAAGAGGTTTCAGATGCTGTTCAGGTAATGACAATCCATAAAAGTAAAGGACTTCAGTTTAAATATGTTTTTGTTCTTGGCATAACAGGAAATGCCCGCGGGGACTATTCTGAAAAAGACCAGGAAGTTTCTCCTGAAACACCTTTTGGAGAGGCAAACTCTGTTGAAACTGCAAAGGCTGATGCAGAATATCGTCGTGTTATTTATGTTGCTCTTACCCGTGCAGAAAAAGAAGTTTATGTTGTCGGAACTCCAAAATTCATAAACAGTGTTATGATGTCTGTCTGTAAGGCTCATTATCCTGAAATGGAAGGAAATCCTTTGTATTCGCTTGGTAAATATACGTATAACGAAGGGGCTCCTTTTGATTATATGTCTATTCTTCCTGTAGACCGTAATTCAATTTTAAAAGGAAAAAAGAACGAAGCACCTCTTACAATGGAAACCCGAAATCAGTTCCTTAAGAAAAATGATGATTTTTATAACGGAATGAAAATCATTACCCTTGAAAGTCAGATGGAAAAAAATCCGGTAGTTTCTCCAAGCCGTCTTGAAAAAGGACAGAATGAAGTTGGGGATGCTTTGGTTTCACTAAATCCTGTCGCTCCGGAATTATCTTCTCTTTTACCAAAGCTTCTGGAAAAGAATTTTAATGCGGCTCATTTCGGAACTTTTGCTCACGCATTTATGGAATCTTATGTCCGGGATTCTGAAAATGTCCTTCATGGACTTCCGGCTTTCGCTTTCAGAAATCTCTGGGATTACAACAAAAGTGAAGAGGAAAACTTTAATGATCCTTTGTGCAAGGAAATGATTTCCGTCTGCAAAAAAATGTGTCAGGCTTTTGCCGCTTCGGCTTTTGCAAAGGAACTTTCGAAGGCAGAAAAAGTGCAGCCTGAATATGCCTTTGTTGCCTGGCAGGATGAAATGGTTGTAAACGGAATTATTGACCTTTGTTACAAAATGCCTGACGGAAGGGTAGTTGTTGTGGATTACAAGACAGATGAAGACATCCATCCAGACAAATATTATCCTCAGCTTGCATGTTACAAGGATGCAGTTTCAGAGCTTTTTGATACGGATAAATCTAAAGTTGAATGTTATCTTTTCTATTTGCGATACGGACAGAGTGTGGATGTTACTGATGCAGTGAATTGAATTTTTTGACCTTTTAGGGTAAATTTCACACATAATAATAAAAAGTCAAACGTAGCATTGCGTTTGGAATATATAGGAGTTTTTTATGGCACGTACACATTACATTGCTGGTAACTGGAAAATGAATACTTCTAAAGCAGAAGCAGTTGCACTGGCAAAAGACCTTGTTGAACAGCTCAAAGGCAAAACAAACAAATTTATGATTGGTGTTCCTTTCGTATACCTGGATGCAGTAGCTCAGGTTGTAAAAGGTTCAAACATCATTCTTGCAGCTCAGGATTGTGCTGCAACAGATAACGGCGCTCACACAGGTGAAGTTTCTTGTGCTATGCTTAAAGACATTGGATGTCAGTGTGTTATTCTTGGTCACTCAGAACGCCGTCACGAAATTGGTGAATCTGATGAACTGATCAACAAAAAAGTTCGCAAAGCACTGAACAGTGGTCTTGAAGTTGACCTTTGTATTGGTGAACTCCTTTCTGAACGCGAAGCAGGTGAAGCAGAACAGGTTTGTGCTTTCCAGCTTTCTGCAGGTCTTGCAGGTGTTACAGAAGAACAGATGAAGAACGTAACAATCGCTTACGAACCAGTATGGGCTATCGGTACTGGGAAAACAGCTACTCCAGAAGATGCTCAGGCAATCCACAAGTTCATCCGCTCATATATCGCAAAACTTTATAACCAGAAAGTGGCAGACGAAGTAATCATCCAGTACGGTGGATCAATGAAAGCTTCTAACGCTCCAGAACTTCTGGCTCAGGAAGATATCGACGGTGGACTCATCGGTGGTGCTTCACTGAAAGCAGAAACATTCGTTCCAATCTGTGAATGTTAATTTTTGTTACAGTTTGCTTTGCAAACTGCTTACGGAACATGAATTAAATGCTAAGCTTTGAAAAAGTTCCTGTTCCGTTGTGAATGCTAATGACCCGTTGACTTGAAATCGAAGTTTTACTTTGTTTCAGGTCATTATCGCGAAGCTCCGCTTCGCATCTATGTGACAAAGTTTATATTTTGTTCAGAACGCTCTTCCTTGGGGAGGGCGTTTTTTTTCTATAGGCAAAAAACTCTATTTGCATAAACTTCCATACTAGTATATCATATAAATATAAATACTCATTTTACGAGGAAAACAATATGGAAATGACTTTAAGATGGTACGGTACAGGTTTTGATTCCGTAACCCTTCAGCAGATTCGCCAGGTACCTGGTGTAAAAGGTGTAATCACAACTTTGTATGATTCAGTTCCTGGTGACGCATGGGAACTTGGTGCAATTCAGAAAATCAAAAAAGAAGTAAATGATGCAGGGCTCAAGATTGCTGGTATTGAAAGTGTAAATATTCACGACGATATCAAAATCGGAAGGGGTGAGCGCGACAAGTATATCGAAAATTATATTAAGACACTGGAAAGACTGGGACAGGAAGACATCCACATGGTATGTTACAACTTCATGCCTGTATTCGACTGGACCCGTACAGAACTGGCCCGTGTTCGTGAAGACGGTTCAACTGTTCTTGCCTATAATTCAACTTTCATTGACGGTGTAAAACCTGAAGACATGTTCGAAAAGCTGGATAAAAACTCAAACGGATTTATTCTTCCAGGATGGGAACCAGAACGCATGGCACGCGTAAAGGAACTTTTCAAGATGTACGAAGGAATCGATAATGAAAAACTTTTCCAGAATCTTAAATACTTCCTTGAAGCAATTATGCCGGTTTGTGACAAGTATAATATCGATATGGCTATTCATCCCGATGATCCAGCTTGGCCTGTATTCGGGCTTCCACGCATCGTTATCAATCAGGAAAATGTTGTCCGCATCCTTAAGGATGTACCAAATCCACATAACGGTCTTACATTCTGTACAGGTTCTTATGGAACAAACCGCAAAAACGATCTTTGCGAAATGATTAAAGCCGCAAGCGGACGCATTCACTTTGCTCATATCAGAAACCTTAAGTTCAACACTGCCATTGATGATCCTGTTCAGGATTTCCAGGAAAGTGCACACCTTTCAAGCGACGGAACATTTGATATGTACAAAATCTGTGAAACTCTTTATAACACAGGTTTTGACGGCATAATCCGTCCTGACCACGGACGCATGATCTGGGGCGAAAAAGCAATGCCAGGTTACGGACTTTATGACCGCGCTCTTGGTGCCTGTTACCTTCAGGGACTTTGGGAAGCCATTGAAAAAACTCATGACAGAAGCGGTATGAAATTGTATAGATAAGAATAATTCATAATGCGCCATTAAAAATATTGTGGAATTGATAATTGAGAATGGATAATTGACAATTATCAGTTTGTGATGATGAAAGCCTTCTGTGGCAGAAAATAGTCTGCTGCAGATGGCTTTTTTTTTGTTAACTTGTAATAACCATTTTTTTGAAGTTTAATATAGAAATCTTTTCAGAAAAGGATTTTTTATGTCACTGGATTTTAGTATTGCTTTTTTGATTACAAATCTGCTTCTTGGTGTAGGACTTGCTATGGATGCTTTTTCTGTTTCCATTGCAAATGCCCTGAATGAACCAAATATGAAAAAAACAAAAGTTTTTGGTGTTGCCGGAACTTATGCTTTTTTTCAGTTTGCCATGCCTATGATGGGCTGGATCTGTGTTCACACAATTACTGAAAAATTTACAGCCTTCCAGAAATTCATTCCGTGGATTGCCCTTATTCTTCTTTTATTCATTGGTGGAAAAATGATTATTCAATGTATTAAGGAAAGAAATGAAGGTGGCGATGAAGCAGGCAGTGAAGGAGAAAAAGGTGGAACAGTTCTCACTTTCGGAATATTAATGATTCAGGGAATTGCTACTTCCATTGATGCTCTTTCTGTAGGCTTCACAATCGCTGAATACAATACAGTTACAGCCCTTGTGGCAGGACTTATTATCGCTGTAGTAACACTTGTAATTTGTCTTCTGGGCCTTCTTATAGGTAAGAAGGCTGGTGAAAAACTTTCGGGCAAAGCAGAAATCTTCGGCGGAATCATTCTCATGGGAATCGGTATTGAGATTTTCGTAAAAGGCGTTTTTTTTAAAACTGTTTTCTAGAGCCCCTGAAACAATTTCAGGGTGACTGTTTTTGTCATCCCGAATATATTTCGGGATCTTTAATTTTCTACTTCCAGTTATGATTTTCCAGAAGCCTGATTTTTGTATCAGTCTTTTTTTCTTCAAACATGATTATTTCGTTTTTGCCTTTATGAAGGAGCGGGGCCGGGATATAAAGACTTGTCTGAGGTCCAATATTCCAGTAGCGGCCAAGATTAAATCCATTCACAAAGGCAACGCCTTTTGTCCATCCTGTGCAGTCAAGGAATGTGTCGCAGCATTCGTCTTCTTCAGAAATTTCCAGAATGAATTTGTTGAATGATGGACCTATTGTTACTCCTGAAGAAAAATCAATTTTTGAAATCTGTTCTTCGCTAAAATCAAGACTGTAGATTTTAAAATCCTTTACTTTTTTTCCGCCGTATTTTATCCAGCCGCCAGGCATGATTCCTTTTCGCTGTTTATTCAGTTTAAGTCCGAAGTTTTCGCGACCGATGTTTTCTACACAGACTGTCCCATTTCCGTTTTCAATAAATACAGTAACTCTGTCCCGGGCATTTTTATAAGTGATGTCAGAAATTTCGGCATCAGCTGAAACAGGGAATCTGTAAAGAATGTATCCGTAATCCTGTCCGATTTTTTCATTTTCCATATTTAATGGTTTTTCAGACAGAACAGGGGATGCAATTTTTTCAAGTGTGTTCCAGAGACTTACACTTTCTGAAACTTTAATTTCGCCGTAAGCTTTTTGTTTGATTTTTGTTGAAAGAGGCGTCTCCGGAATATTTGTAAAATCGTTTGGATATTCTTTTTCGTAATCACGGATGATTTTTTTGAAGGCTTCATATTTTTGTGTAAGCTTGCCGTCTTCTGTAAGAATGGCATCGTAATCATAAGATGTAATATCAGCTTTTTTTGACTTAAGATTTTTTCCTGCAGTAAAGCCGAAGTTTGTTCCGCCTTCGAACATGTAAAAGTTCAAATGACCCAGTCTTAATGCATCGGTCAGGTCTTTTTTGTTCTGTTCAAGATCTGAGGTGTGATGTTCTTCGCCCCAGGCGTCAAACCATCCGCACCAGAATTCCATGCAGACTAAAGGACCTTTACCCACATATTTTTTCATTACGCCAAACTGTTTTTCAACCTGTGAACCGAAATTTCCTGTTGGCAGAGCTTCTTTTATGGAACCGCGCCCCATGCAGCCGCCCCACGGGCCGTCTGATGTAACAAAGGGAACTGTAATGCCGTTTTCCCGCATCAGGCGGGCAAGGGTACGGAGATATTTTTTTGAGAATCCGAAATAGCCGTATTCATTTTCAATCTGCATGAGAATGATTTTTCCGCCATGATCAATCTGATGGGGCACAAGGCGTGGCATAAGGACTTTGTAATATTCTTCAACTTCTTTAATGAAGCCTTTGTAATTTGAGCGGACCTTCATTTTTTTGTCAGAAAGAAGCCAGGAAGGGAGACCGCCCCATTCCCATTCTGCACAGATGTAAGGGCTTGGGCGGATAATTACATAAAGGCCTAAGTTTTCTGCAAGTTTTATAAATTTTTCAAAGTCGTAGCGGCCTTCAAAACGGAACTGTCCTTTCTTAGGTTCATGAAAATTCCACGGAATGTAAGTTTCTACCGTGTTACATCCCATGTTTTTAAGTTTTTCAAGTCTGTCCTGCCAGTATTCCGGCAGGATTCTGAAGTAGTGGATACTTCCTGATATAAGTTTGAATGGTTTATTGTCTATTAAAAAGTCAGAAGTGATAGTCAGCATATCACTATTATAACAGATTAATAAAACATGTCAAAAGTATCTTTTATGGCGTAGTACATTTTGTTCGGTTTAAGATTTCCGTCAAAAGGACGGCAGTTGGTTTTATCATTTGGATTAAAAAGATAATGATTCATTACACCGAAAAATGAAACGCAGGTAATGTTTGCATTTCCGCCGCCCTGGGTATCCATTTTCTGGAGCAGGCGGAAGGTTTGTGCGTAACGTTCTGCCTGAAGTGCCATATTCGCATCACTTTCATCCGGGCTTGAAATTGACCATTCAGTAAACTGAATTTCAAGACCTGTTGAAGCATATAATTCAATTGTCTCTTTTACTGTCTGAAGTCCCGGGTTTTTCAAATCCCAGTATCCCTGCATTCCAATTCCGTCTACAAGATTTTCCTCCTTAAGCTGGCAAAGCAGATTGTAAATATACTGACGCTTTGTTCTGTCATAAGTTCCGTAATCATTGTAGAAAAGCTTTACATCAGGATCTGCATATTTTCTTGTGTATTCAAAAGCAAGCTCAACATATTCAGGTCCAAGTGCTTTATACCACATGTTGTCATATTTATCGTTTACCTGACGGCAGCTCCATGAAACAGATTTGTCGCCTTTAGGATCAACGGCTTCATTTACAACGTCCCAGCAGTAAACAACTCCTGGATATTTTTTTTGACAGTAGGTAATGTACTGGCGGATATAACTTTCCATTCGGAACTTCATTGTTTCTTTGTCTACAACAGGTGCACCAGATTTATAGCCTTCAAGGAAAAACCAGTCTGGAATCTGTGTATGCCAGACAAGCGTATGGCCTCGAACCTGGATTCCATTTTCCTGTGCCTGCTTTAAAATCATATCTGCGGCAGTAAAATCTAAAACAGGATTTTCATCACCTTTGGCTGCATTGGCCATTGATGGCTTCTGCTGTAAAAGGTAAGACGGTTTCATAAGATTTGTTGCGGTCCAGGAAGAAAAATGTTTTGAAGCAACTTCCATAAATTCCGGGCTTTTAACCGCAGAATCCATGGTGCTTCCGCCTGTAATTCCGCAGCCGATTTTGAAATAATCTTTACACATTTCTTTCAGTGCAGGTTCTGATAAAGGATCTGTAAGGTTTCTGATTTCAGGAACTTCAGAACTGAATTTTACGTCCAGAGGATTTACTGTTTCCGCAGGAACTGTGAAAGTGGCAAATATAGTTCCTTTTTCAAAGGTTACCGGAACTGTAATAACCTGATATGTTCCATCGGAAATGAGAACAGCATCTTTTTTGCCTGAAATTTCACCAAGTCCTTCGCAAGTCTTTGTCCAGTTTTCCACAAACTGTTTTTCTGAAACGCTGATTCTGTATTCTTCGTTCATGCGGTACCAGGCTGCATCGGGGCGGTTGTTGCTTAGCTGAATTGCCAGCGCATTAACTGCTTTAATGGAAGTATCATTGTGAACTGATTTTACTGCTTTGAAAGCTTTTTCAGTTCCTGCACAGCCGGCAAAAAAAAGGGAAGCACTTATAAATATTGATGTAATAAAGATTGATTTTTTCATAATTTTGTTTTCCTTAAATAACTTGTATACTAGTATATTAGGTTAGTTTCCTTGAAAAAGCAATTGAAAAAGATTAGATTTTAATCATGCGTATTAAAAAATCTTTCACTTTTATTTGTTTAATTCTTGTACTGGCTCTTCTGGGCTCATATTTCTTTTTTGCTGATACTCCTGAAAAAGCTTCTTATGCTGATTTTATAGGTAATGTAGAAAAGGGCAGTGTAAGTTCAGTTTCTTTTACTGAAGATAAAATCAATTTTGAGCTTAATGACGGAACAAAATTTGTGACACAGAATCCGTCTTCGCCAGACCTTGCAGAACGACTTTTGCTTTCCGGAGTTGAAGTTAAATATGAAAAAAACTTGGATGAAATTATCGCTCTTATTTTTGATATTGTTTTTTATCTGATTTTCTTTGGAATTATTTTTGTTGCCTTTAGAAAATTCATCAGCCCGAATACATTTAAGGTTGTACGCCACACAAAAGTTCATTTTTCGGATATTGCCGGAATGGATGACCTTAAGCGTCATATGATTCAGATTGCTTCTTTAATGCGTAACCCAAAAGAAGCGGCAGGTCGTGGAATCCGTCTTCCCAAAGGAATCCTTCTTGAAGGAGATCCTGGAAACGGAAAGACTCTTTTTGCCCGTGCCCTTGCAGAAGAAGCAGGAGTAAACTTTATTCCGGCAAAAGCCACAGACTTTGAAAGTATGTTTATGGCAATAGGTCCTATGAAAGTGAAGCTTCTTTTTAAGAAAGCCCGTAAGGCTGCACCTTGTATTGTGTTTATCGATGAGTTTGACGGAATTGGAACTAAAAGAAATTATTCCGGTTCAGCAATTGAAACTGAAAATACCCGCATTGTTACTGCCATGCTTAATGAACTTGACGGCTTTGAACCTCATTCTGGTGTTCTGGTTCTTGCTGCAACAAACAGCCGTCAGGCGCTGGATGAAGCTCTTATCCGTCCCGGCCGTTTTGATGCAAAGTATACAGTTCCTTACCCGGACAGCAAAACAAGACTTGAACTTATAAATATGTATTCAAAAGATAAAACTTTTGGTTCTGCCTGCCGTCCTGAAACTCTTGTTGGAAAATTCAACGGCTTTTCTGCTGCAAAAATAGAAAGCGTTCTTAACCGTGCTGCAATGATTGCAGGACAGAAGAACGCTTTTGAAATCTCAATGGAAGATATCACCGCCGCCATCGAAGAAATGTAGGCTTAAATCAAACATATTTTTTTTGATTAGTTATGGCCTTTAAAAACTTACTCCCGGTCACAATCACGGCCGTTTGGAACGCTAGCTAGCGTCGCTAAGTTGCAGCCCGGCAAGGAAACTATCAAGCCGGTCTGCAGACTTTCCTGACG
>JAHBAD010000007.1 GCA_018385395.1 Treponema sp. | reverse complement strand
TTTTTTTTTTGTCCCTTTATTGTTTTTTTTTTCTTTTTTTTTTTTTTTATTTTTTTTTTTTGTTTTTTTTGTTTTTTTTGGGGTTTATTTTAAAATTGATTCGCCGGTGGTGGCGGGGGTTGCCATTTCGGCCCCCGGGCGGGTCCAAAGGACTGACCGTAGGGGAACACGGAAGGGCCGACCGCGTAAGCGGTAAGCCCCAAAAAAAAAACCGAGCCATAATAAAATGACCCGGGCCGGAATAGAGCAAATAAAAATTATCTATTTCCCTTTTGTAAACCAAACATTAATAATTACCAGTTAAGTACCAGTTTTGTGATTTCAATATCGTCGATCATTGTTCCGTACTGAGGTCCTTTCAGGAAGAAGTTTGCTACTGTTCCGGAAGCTTTCAGTTCGAAGTTTAAATCAAAGTCACCGGCTGGAAGTCCTTCTCCGATACAGTCAAGGTAAAGTGGATCCGCAAGAGTAACCTGATTATCATCTGTAAGCCAGCAGCGGAATCCAACTGTACCGTTGTTCTTACCAACCAGATGTACTTTAATTACTGTTCCTGCTTCAACATATTCTCCAAGTGGAACCTGGAAATATTCAGCACCTTTAACTGAAAGAACACCAGTTTCTTCGTTGAATTTTACACAACGGTAGTCAGCAGAATTTGCAGTTGAAAGATCCATGTCTCCTTCTTCTGTCGGTGTGAATACGTAAGGTGCTTTTTCTTCAACAGGTGCTTCAGCAACCTTTGTTGTTCCACATGATGAAAGAAGTATAGCAAAAGCCATAACCCCAAGAGTAAAGATTTTTTTCATTGTTTTTCTCCTAAAAATTTTCTTGTACTTTTTAATTTAAAACGTTTAAGGAATTTATATATAGGGGATTTTCCCTAAAAAATACTAGTATGTAAGTTGGAGATTTAAAATAGATCCCGAAACGAGTTCGGGATGACATATTTATTCGGGATGACATGATTATTCGGGATGACAGAAAGTGATAAGAATAAAAATCAATTTTTCTTTATAGTGAAATCAAAGGAGGCTGTGGCATTGCCGTCGCCGGCCTGAAAACGCCACATAGAAAGCTGCCAGGCAATGTCCGAAATGAGTTCTTCTGTAAGAAGACTGGCCGGCGTGATTTTTACAGAGCTTTCCGGAACTGTTCCGTCTGCCATAACTGTAAAAGTAATTTTTACTGTGGGGCTTCCACTAACAGATTTTGCGGCTTCAGAGCTGATGCTGATTTTTGGTTCCTTTGGTTTTACCAGAGTTCTGCTTGAGCCGTCATTCATAGAAACTGAAGTTTCACCTGAAGAAGAAGATGCAGTTTTCATGTTTACAGAAGAATTTCCTGAGACAAAGGTCTTGTTTGTAAACTGTGTTTTTGCAATACCGCTTAACGCAGAAGAAGTAGAATAATCGGCTTTTGTCTGTACATTTTGACTGGAATTTGATGAATTTGATGTTGACTGCTTTTCGTTAGTTTTGCTTGTAGATGTAGCAGAAGAACCAGATAATGCAGATTTGTTATCAACCTTTTTTTGAGTCTGTACTGTATTTGTCTGTACAAAATCATCAGAATCATCGAATTGAGCCCATGGATCCTGAGTTGTTGTAGTACTTTTTGATGTGCGTTTTTCGGCTTGTTCTGCCATTAAATCTTCAACAGATTTACGGGTTTCCCACGAATTGTCTGTACGTTTTGTGTATTTAGGCTGTTTTTCAACAGTCTTTGATTCAGTCTTTTTTTGTACAGGTTTTGGTTCTGTTTTAGGAGCTGGTTTTGAAGCTGGTTTTGGTGCAGGCTTAGATTCCGCTTTTGGTGTTTCCTGAACTGTTTGTTTTACAGGTTCAAGAGCGGCTTCAGGTGCCCCTTCAGGAGCTGAAACGTCTTCGATTTTTTGAGGAGCAGGTTCCGGAATGCCGCTTGCAGAAGATTCTCCTTTTTTTTCCATTTCAATTGGAGTAGTGTCCAGAACAATACGGACTGTTTCATATTTTGGTTTATTGTTTGGACCAGGAGCAAAAAACATGCAGATAAAAAATATGAAAGTAAAGACAGCAGTTCCAATGGCTGCTACACGTGGAGCTGTATACTGAGGAGAACTGTCTTTTCCAAATAATGGTGGTCTGATCATTTTGTAAAACCTGCTATTTTGACCGGGTTCGTAAATTGATTACGCTGTATCCGTTTTTGCGGATTACATCGAATATACCAACGATGGTTCCGTTTGTAACCATGCTGTCGGCTTCCAGTGAAACAGGAAATTCGTTTTTCTTTGTGTCGCCTGTATCAAAGGAAACAAGGGATTCTCCTAAAGTTTCCATGTTTACAGGCTGGTCATTAAAGTACATCTGATTAGCTTCAGTAATATAAATTGTTATGCCCTGATTTGAAGTGCCTTCGGCAGTTGTACTTTGAGGAAGATTCAGTTTGATTCCAGGAACGATGGCAAAAGTTGTAGAAACAAGAAAAAAGAGAATCAGCTGAAAAACAATATCCAGCATAGGGGTCATATCAATTGTTGCCTGAATTCTGGAATTACGGTTTTTGATTTTCATAACTACCTTTCCTTAGTTTAGATACGTCCTGCAAGCATAAGAAGAACATTTGTAACGTGTGATTCCATTTCTACAATTCTGTGGTTTACGCGTGAAACAAAGAAGTTGTGGAAAATAAGAGAAGGAATTGAAACTGTAAGACCTGCTACTGTTGTTACCAGAGCTTCGGCAATTGAGCTTGCAAGAAGGGTTGGGTCTCCCATAGAACCGCCGGCTCCAAGAACACCGAAAGCTTTGATGTTACCAGTAACTGTTCCAAGAAGTCCAAGAAGAGTGGCGATATTTGCAATGGTTCCAAGGGGTGTAATAAGTTTTTCAAATTTTGGAACAACAAGATTCATTTCACTTTCAACGGCTGTGTTCAGGTCTTTTTCATCCCAGCGGCGGCAGTCGATAGCCTTTTTGATTACCTGACTTGTTGGTGTGTCGGCTTCGGCACAGGCAACAGCTGCGGCTTCGAAGTTTCCGGCTTTTAGGGAACTGTTAATTCCATACATAAGACGAGCATCACGTTTTTTGATTGTGATAAAATAATAAAGACGTTCAATAATGATGAAAACTGAACAGATTCCACAAATGATAATAGGAATCATCAGGATTCCACCGGCTTTAAGGGAATTAAACATAATAAGTACTCCTTTTTTTTATTATCGGGAAAAAAGATCCATTGTTTACGATTATAAACAAAAGTTAACGGTTGTTAGTTACGTGTTTTAAGGATTGCGTCAGGCACTGGAGCAGTGCCCGGGAGGGCAGCCACCGCAGGAACTGGGTTCCGAGGAGGCCGAGGGTTACCGAGCTGCGGAAGCGCCGTAACGACGCTCAAAATAAGAAATATATTAAAGAGGCTTTAAGCGTCGTTAGGGGTTTGCAAAAGAAAACCCCACAACGCTAACAATTTCTTCGAAATTGTTGTCCAAAAGGACACGCGACTAAAAAGCGGATGACGACGCTCAAAAATTATCCGCGCTTCCAGGTTGGACCGGTTGGAGTATCAATAATTGTGATACCGCGCTCTGAAAGTGCGTTACGGATTTCGTCCGCTTTTGCCCAGTCTTTGTTCTTTTTAGCATCCTGACGGGCCTGAACCAGAGCGTTGATTTCTTCGGCCTCAGGGTCCCCTGCGTGAGTGTCTTCAGCTGGAGTGGCAGCTTCTTTAAGAAGTTTTTCAGCACATTCTTCAATTTTAAGACCAAGAACTGAATCCATTTTGCGGATAAGTGTAAGTTTTTCTTCTGCAGAAAGATTTTCGTCCTTAAGTGATTTCTGAAGCTGAGCCAGAGCCTGAGGAGTTGCAAGGTCATTTTCCATAGCAGCTGTGAAAGCGTCAAGGTAAACTTTTGCGGCATCAGAAAGTTCTGCTTCTTTGCCTTTGGCAGCTTCGATTACTTTACTTGCTCGCTGTAAAAGAGCACGGCGGCTGTTCTTTGCTGAATCCATTGAGTTCCAGCTGAAATTTGCAGGGCTTCTGTAGTGTGCACCAAGAAGGAAGAAGCGGTAATCCATAGGATCGTAGCCCTTGTCGATGAGTGACTGAAGGGTCAGGAAGTTTCCGCTTGATTTTGACATTTTTGTAGCACCTTCGATTACCAGGAATGCGTTATGCATCCAGTAATTAACCCAAGGTCCCTGTGCGCGGTCTTCTTCTGTAAAAGAACCTTCAGACTGTGCAATTTCGTTGGTATGATGAACAGGAACATGGTCTATACCGCCTGTGTGAATGTCAAAGTGTTTTCCAAGGTATTTCATACTCATGGCAGAACATTCAATGTGCCATCCCGGGTAACCAACGCCCCAAGGAGAATCCCATGTGAGAGCCTGATTTTCGAATTTGGATTTTGTGAACCAGAGAACGAAGTCGTGAGGATTTTTCTTGTTTTCGTCGATTACAACTTCCTTGCGTTTTCCAGCACCTTCTTTAAGTTCTTCAAGCTTAAGGTTTGCAAGCTTGCCGTAGTCTGCATAAGTTGTTGTATCGTAGTAAAGATTTCCGCCGGCCATGTATGTGTGACCGTTGGCTTCGATTTTCTTAATGAGTTCAATCATTTCCTGAACGTGCTGGGTAGCAGGACATTCAGTTGTAGGACGGATAATGTTCAGGCGGTCAATGTCGTTGTGGAAAGCGTCTGTGTAGAACTTTGCAATATCCAGAACACTCTGTTTGCGTTCCTGAGCCATTTTGACCATTTTATCTTCACCGTCGTCAGCATCTCCTGAAAGGTGACCGATGTCTGTAATGTTCATAACGTGATTTACTTCGTATCCAAGGTATTCCAGAGTTCTGTGAAGGGTATCAAGGAAAACGTAAGCACGAAGGTTTCCGATATGAGCGTAGTTATAAACTGTAGGTCCACATCCGTAAAAACCAACTTTGCCTTCGTGAAGGGGTTTGAATTCCTCGATTTTTCGACCCATTGTGTTGTAAAGTTTAAGTGCCATATTTTTACCTCTCGTAAAACTAATAGTGATTAGTTTAATGAATTTTCAATAATTTTGATATATACTGAAACTAATGAATATTAGTCAGAATGAATTATTAAAAAATCATACAACTTTCCAGATTGGCGGCCCGGCTGATATTTTTTATGAGCCGGAAAATTTCGAAGAGCTGACTGGAATTATCGCTGAATGTAAATCACAGAATATAAAATATTTTCTTCTTGGCGGCGGAAGCAATCTGGTTTTTTCAGACAAAGGTTTCCGCGGCGCCGTTATCTGCACAAGAAAACTGAATAAAATTAAACTTCTGGAGCCGGGTCTTGTAATGGCAGAAGCAGGAGCCACAATGAAAGAGCTTGTTGATTTTTGTACAGATAAGGGACTTTCAGGCTTTGAAGAATTTGCAGGTCTCCCGGGAACGGTGGGCGGTGCTCTTTTTATGAATGCCCGCTGCTTTGAAAAATCGGTTTCAGAAAATATTTTTGAAACTTTCTGGCTCGAAGAATGTGACGGAAAGTTTACAACTTGCGAAATCAGCTTTGATGAAGACGCAGAGAACTGGGACTATAAAAAATCACCTTTTCAGAATTCAAAGAAAATAATAAAAGCCGGAATTTTCAAAGTGAAACCAGTAGAAAACCTGGAAGACCGCAATGCCATTCGCTTAAAGTGTGAAGGATTTATAAAAGGCCGGGAAGATCGTGGTCATTTTAAATATCCAAGTGCCGGAAGTGTGTTTAAAAATAATCATGATTTTGGTAAACCAAGCGGAAAACTGATTGATGAAGCGGGCCTAAGAGGATACAGAATCGGCGGAGCACAGATTGCAGAATTCCACGGAAATTTTATTGTAAATACAGATGGAGCTTCGGCCGAAGATGTAAGAGGACTGGTAAATAAAGCGGTGGAAACTGTAAAAATGAAATTTGGTTTTGTTTTGGAGCCGGAAATCATTTTTATTGAAGAATAAAACACTTCCAATTATAATTTAGTATTACCAAAAAAATCCGGGGAAAAATATGGCGTTACAGTTATCTTTTGTACATTTCAAAACAGGCTCATACATTGTTGTTGAAGGTAAATTTAACGCAAATTTCTTCTATATTGTTCAGAAAGGGCTTGTTCAGTGTTCAAAATCTTCAGATAAAGGTCAGCCTGTTCGTTATGGTCCAGGAGATTTTATAGGTGTAGTTCCATGTATGTCAGGACATGCACAGATAGAAACCGCAATTGCTCTGACAGATGTGACGGTTATCTCAGTAAAAAAAGAACAGTATCCTGAACTAATCGCACAGAACACACCTCTGGCTCTTAAAATCATTAAATCATTTGCAAGCCGTATGCGCACAATGAATGATATTCTGGCTCAGCTGACACTGAATAATATAAGTTCAGATACAGCAGAACAGATTTTCAGAACTGCAGAATATTATGATAACGCTGGTCTTATGGATATTGCGGTTTTTGCTTATTATCAGTATTTGAAAACAAAGCCTCAGGGTTCTAACGCCGAAATGGCAAAGAAACGTTTTGTGGCACTTAAACCAAGAACTCACGCTGTATTCTATGAACCTACAGCTGACCTGACACGTGAATATCCTAAAGACACAATGATTTTTTCTGAAAGTCAGAGCGGTGCGGAAATGTTTATTATTCAGGAAGGCCAGGTTTCAATTTCGAAAGTTGTTGATGGAAAAGAAGTAACTCTTGCTCTTTTGAAGCAAGGTGATATGTTCGGCGAAATGGCTCTTCTGGAACACAAACCTCGTTCTGCAAGTGCAATTGCACATACAGACTGTCGTCTTATGGTTGTCAATCGTTCTAACTTTGACCAGATGGTATCAACACAGCCTCAGCTGATTTCACGTCTTACAACAACACTTGCTGACCGACTTTGGTCTATGTACCGTCAGATTGAAAATGCTTATCTGAAAGACCCTGTTCATAAAATGATTGATATGATTTCACTTCAGGTTGAAAAACAGAAGATTAAATGTGATAGACCAAATGTTCAGTGGCAGTCAGATCTTACGGCTCAGGACATTGTTAATATGTGCGGTATTCCGGCAAATCTGGCACCAAAAGCTGTGTATGATTTCCAGAATCTTTCATTTATAAAAATAATTGATGGAAAAATTCTTGTAAAAGATTGTTACGAAGTTTCAAAACAAGCTGCCTTCTTTAAGAAGACTGGAAAATAGAAAGTGGGGCTCAGGCCCCGTTTTTTTATTTAACCCGTTATACAGAAAAGCCGATAATCAGAATATGAAAAGATGTTTAAAAATCTTTGCTCTGACATTCGGCTTATTTTTTTCTCTGACAGTAAATCTTTGTGGGGATGACATCCCAGACGGTTATGGAGAAGTCAGACTTGGAATGTCACTGGAAGCCGCAAAGGAAGCTTTAAAGAAAAACATTGACTTTGGTTATCACGGCGACAGAGACGTTTCGCTTTTGCCCGGCGAAAACCGTGTTCTTATTGAAACTGATGCAGAAAAAGGTCTTGGAAGCAATTTTTTGAACCGCTGCTGGTTTCAGTTTGCCGACGAGGAACTATATATCATTATTATAAATGTTAATACACAAAAGATGGATTATTACTCGATTTTCACTACTTTGTGTGACAAATATGGCAATCCGGACAGCCTGAACCCGGAAAAAGCAGTGTGGAAAAATGATGAAATTACTATGAGTCTGGAAAAACCATTGACTTTGAAATATGTTGATAACAAAAAATTTCAGGAACTGCAGAACAAAGCAACAGTTCAGCCAGGAGCGGTTGAAAGAAATCGTGAAGATTTTTTAAGTGGTTTATAAGGTGGAAAAAATGAAAGGATTAAAAGTGAGAATAAGCTTTGTGGCTTTAATTTTATTTTGTGTGGTTTTCAGTGCCTGCGCAAAAAGTAAGCTTCCAGTAAAGGAACTGATGATAAAACGTTCTGATGGAATTTATGTAACTGTTCAGGCAGAAATGGCTGTAGAAGAAGAAGAACGTAATTACGGATTTATGAATCGTAAAAAAATCCCGGATGGAACAGGAATGCTTTTTGTTTTTGAAAAGGATCAGATTCTTTCATTCTGGATGAAAAATACACCAAGCCCTTTGAGTATTGCTTATCTTGATTCAGAAGGGGTGATTAAAAATATATATGATATGAAGCCATACAGCCTTGCACCAATTGTAAGCACTGTAAGCTGCCGTTATGCCCTTGAAGTTCCACAAGGCTGGTATTCAAGAGCCGGCATCCGCGTCGGTGACAAGGTAATGGTAAAGTAAAATGTAGGATTAAATCAAATAGATTTGTTTATTCAAGTTTAATGAATTACTCCCAGTCACATTAATGGGTGTGTCAGGACGCTAGGTACCGTCGCTGCACGTGAAGCGCGTATAAGAAACTTATAAAGCCGCGCTTCAAGTGCCCTGCACACCCATTCTGTTCCTTCGCGTAATTCATTAAAAAAAAAATATTTATTTGATTTAATCCTACCATATTCTTTCCGGGGTTTGGGGCGGAGCCCCAGGAGAAGGGGGTGTGGAGGCAACGAAGTGCCGACCAGGGGGAAGGCTTTCCCCCTCCTGCTTTCCCCTCCCCTTAAATATGTAGACAACTGAGGAAACCTGCATTATACTTATTGTGACAAAATTTACAAAAATGTCATAATAAAGCTTATGACGGAGGAAAACATGGACTTCGCTCCTGAATTTACAATTCCAAAAATGCTTCAGAAAGCTTCTGTAGACTTTGCTGAATACAACTGTCAGAACAAACGCCTTCCAAACGGCGATTTTGAACCTGTTCTTTATCGTGAAATGTTCCAGATTTCTTTGGACTTTGGTGCCGGGCTTATGGAAATGGGGGTAAAACGCGAAGACAAAATTGGACTCATTTCTGACAACCGTGCCGAATGGCTTCAGGCTGATGTTGGTCTCATGGGTATTGGCGCAATTGATGTTCCGCGCGGATGCGATGCTACTCTCAGCGACCTGGAAAAAATCCTTTCCATCACAGAAGCTGAAATCGTTATTGCAGAAAACGGTGCTCAGGTAAATAAAATTGTTTCAATTAAAGACAAACTTCCTTCACTCAAGACAATCATCTGTTTTGAAGACAGTGTTAAAGAAGAATTCAAGGAAGCCTGCAAATCTAGCGGTGTAAAACTGACATTCTTCTCTGCTGTCTGCAAAAGCGGAAAAAAATACCGCGCTGACAATCCTGGTGCTGTTGAAGCTGAAGTTGAAAAGGGACACGGCGATGACCTTGCCACAATCATCTTTACTTCAGGAACGACCGGTACTCCAAAAGGTGTTATGCTGACTCACCACAACTTCCTGGCTCAGCTTGATGAACTTCAGGAACGTATCTTCCTGAATCCTGGAGATGTTGCACTAAACGTACTTCCGGTTTGGCACGTTTTTGAACGTGAATGTGAATACGTTATTACTATTCAGGGTGGTACAATCAGCTACTCAAAACCTGTAGGATCAATCCTGCTTGCTGACTTCAAAAAACTGAATCCTCACCTGATTCCTGCTGTTCCACGTGTTTTCGAAGCTATTTATGATGGTATCACAAAGAAAATGCGCAAAGCAGGCGGAATCGTAAACAAGCTTTTCAACTTCTTTGTAAATGTTTCAATCATTCACAAGAGAATGCAGCGCAAAATGTTCGGTCAGAATGCCTGCTTTACTTCACAGAAAAAAGGTTTGTGGTGGGTTCTTTTCTTTATCCCATGGACACTTATGTGGCCTCTTTACTGGCTGGGCGACCTGCTGGTTTTGAGAAAGCTTAAGGCTCTGCTTGGAACAAACTTCCGCGCCGGTATTGCAGGTGGCGGTGCTTTCCCTAAAAAAATCGACGAATTCTTCTGGGCTATCGGAATCAAGATTGTTGAAGGATACGGTCTTACAGAAACCGCTCCTGTTGTTGCCGTTCGCCCCATCGCTGCTCCTGTTTTCAGAACAATCGGTTCTGCAATCCGCGGTGTAAAGGTTCGCGTTGTTGACCTTGAAGGTTACGTTCTTCCACGGGGAAAAGAAGGTATTCTCCAGGTTAAAGGTGAAACTGTAATGAAGGGATACTACAAGGCTCCTGAACTTACAGCAAAGACTATGACTGTTGACGGATGGCTCAACACAGGCGACCTTGCCGTTATGACAATCCATGACGAAATTCAGATTAAAGGCCGCATCAAGGATACAATCGTTCTTCGCGGCGGTGAAAATATCGAACCTCTGCCAATCGAAATGAAACTTTCTGAATCGCGTTTCATTAAACAGGCTGTTGTTGTCGGTCAGGATAAACGTTACCTTGGTGCACTTATTCTGGTTGATTCAGAAGAAGTAAAAGGATTCGCCGCTGAAAACGGACTTCAGTTCGATACTTACGAAAACCTTTTGAAGAGCGAAGAAATCCAGAAGCTTTATGATAATGAAATTCAGAATCTGGTTAACTCTAAGACAGGATTCAAAATGTTCGAACGCGTAAACAAGTTTGTTCTTATTACAAAAGAATTCGAAGTTGGCGTTGAACTTTCTGCAAAACAGGAAATCATGCGTTTCCGCCTGAACGAACTGTACAAGAACGAAATCGCCAGTATGTTTGTTGAGGAAGACTAAAACTTGTCGTGAGCGCTACAACGGCGTTATTTCCGCGCAACTTTGTTTCGGGCGTTTCACGGCGTCACGATGGCGGAGTTATTGCTGCGCTGTGCGAGGCGTGATGATGCTGCCGGCGCGGCACATAGTGAGGCCGGCGGGTGGCAAAATCCTGCAGAAAAGCTATAAATTTGCTCTTGCCGCTTGATTTATAGCCGAAACGGATAAGAACGTCTCCGCCGGCCTTGCGTGAGAACCGGTTTTTGCTATAAATCGCCTGTTTTGTGGGGGAGTTATAGCAAAAACGCATATTCGCCTGCCACAAAACGCCCTTGCGGGCGCCCTGGCGGGACGGCATCACGGGCGGCGTTATTTCCGCTCAACTTTATTTCGAGCGTTTCACGGCGTCACGAGCGGTGCAAACATGACTTTGTTCTGCGCTCACTACTTTGTGACACGAGCTCTACTTTGCTGGGCTCGCGACTTAGACATAAACTTATCACTTTACGGTGACTTCACCCACACTACCCCCTGCGGAAAGCGTTTTCCCGGGGGATTTTTTTTGCTATACTCACAACTGCAATGACACCGATTCAAAACGAAATATACAAAGCCCTGGAAGCTATGGGCGATAAATCCAAATTCACTGATGCGGTTCTGGCCAAAAAACTCCGCGAACTTACAAAAATCGAAGGCAAGAAAAAAGCCGTTATCGCCCTGGCAGATCTTATGCCAGCCCTGGACCAATGCGCCGCTAACGGAAAGATTTTTGCGGTTACCGTTACAAGTGCCAACGACCTGCTCATTGAACGGGCCGAAAGTCCAAAAGAGATTCCTCTTGAAAACAAGCAGCGCCGCCAGCGGCACGAAAAAAGTCAGGCGCTCTTCACAAACGGCGACCTGGAAACTAAAGGCGGTAAGGGCGGCGGAAAGCCTGGCAAAGGCACAGAGAAAAAACGCACCGAACGCAAAAGCATGGATGTCCTTGGAATCTACGGCGAAGATTAATTTTATTTTTATGGAGCTACGCCTGCCCGCCGTGATTATGCGCAAGATTCTATGAGCGTGACACAGAAAAAATACACATGGAACGAGCGACACGGACGCCCTGACGGGACG
>JAHBAD010000130.1 GCA_018385395.1 Treponema sp. | reverse complement strand
ATTCTAAGCTGATAAGTTGTGTTCTGTTTTTTTCATTAATTACAGTATCTAATTTATGTGCGTCTGATAAATCTGCTTTCATTGAGGCGGGAATATCTACCGGTATTCCAGTTTATGGGGACAAAGAAATAAGGGCACTTAATTCAAAATATTCTGATGATGGTCATAGAGTGATTATTGGAAGTGTCGTAAATGTTAATGTCCGAATCAGTGATAATCTTTTTTTCTTTTTAGGAAATGATTCAACATTTGATTTTTGCTGGAATAAAAATAATCATTCTAATCATTTTGAAACTGCATTTTACCCGGGGCTTAAAGCTTATCCCGGATTTGGCGGATTGAATTTCTCTTGCGCCTATACAGTTGGTATCAGAAAAGATTTTGTACCTTCTGAAAATGATTTAGACAAATCTTTCTGGGGAAACGGATTCCGTTTAGGACTGGAATATGATTTCTCAAAAAATACAGATTCTATGTTTCCTGCCCTTGGTGCTTACTACAGGTTTTGTCCCCGTGGGTCCTATCATTATGACAATATAATCAGTTTATATGTTGTAATGCCTTTCTAGTATTCCTCATTACTTGCGGGAAAAAACATCCCATTATATAATGGATGTTATGGGTGGAAATAATTCAAAATCGGGAAGCTCTCTGTTAAAAGCAGCAGAGCTGGCAGCAGCAAAAGCAAAAGCTGCTGAAACAAAAAAAACTACAAAATCAACAGCTACAAAAACTACAAATACAAAAGTTGCCGCATCAAAGGCAGCAACGAAATCTACTTCTAAAACAGAAACCAAAACAACCGCTGCAAAAGCTGCGGCTCTTAAAACTACTACGAAGACAACTCCAGTAAAATCATCTGCTGCCGCAAAGCAGACTGCTGCAGCAAAGACTTCAGCAAAAGCAACTGCAAAAACTACCGGCACAAAAGTATCGGTTCCTAAAACTACAGTGAAGACTGCTGCTTCGAAAACTACAGCTCCTAAATCCGTTGCTTCAAAAACCGAAGCAAATACTGTTGCGGCTGAAAAATCAGCGGCTAAAACTGCTGTTTCGAAATCAGATGCAACAAGAAAGCCTGCCGGAACAACTGCGAAAGCGGCGGCTGCAAAATCAAAGCCTGCATCCCAGGCCGGAACCGGCGTTTACGATGAAGATTCCATCCTTCATCTTGAAGGACTTGAACATATTCGTCTCAGACCTGGTATGTATATTGGTTCCCTTGGCGACGGTTCAAACGAAAATGACGGTATTTATATTCTTTTAAAAGAAGGTATCGATAACTCTGTTGATGAATTCAGTCAGGGCTACGGAAAGAAAATCGATATAGAAATAAAAGATGGTCATGTAAAAATCCGTGACTATGGCCGCGGTATTCCTCTTGGAAAACTTGAAGACTGTGTTTCAAACGTAAATACAGGCGCAAAATATAATAACTCTGTTTTTAAACAGGCAATCGGTATGAACGGCGTTGGTATCAAAGCTACCAACGCACTTTCATCATATTTCCGTGCGGCTTCTATCCGCGACGGTCAGATGGCTGTTGTTGAATTTGAACGCGGTGAAAAGAAATCGGGAAAAATCGGGGCTGCAAAGCCTGGTGTTCAGAACGGAACATTCCTTGAGTTTATTCCGGATACAGAACTTTTTGGTAAATATGAATACAACATGGAGTACGTTGAAAAACGTCTCTGGAATTATGCTTACCTGAATCCAGGGCTTAAAATTGTCTGTAACGGTAAAGAATATTATTCTGAAAAAGGACTTGAAGATCTTCTGATTCATGAAATGGGTGGAGCAGGAAAGCAGCTTTATCAGCCTTTTACTTATACAGGAGAAAACCTTCAGTTCGTTCTGACTCATACAAATTCTCTTGATAAATTTGTATTCTCTTTTGTAAACGGACAGAGTACAGATGACGGTGGTACACATGTTACAGCTTTCCTCGACGGTTTTACAAAAGGCGTTAATGAATGTTTCAAAAAAGAATATGACATTAAAGACGTTACAGGCGGTCTTTTTGTAGCACTTAAAGTTGGGCTTGATAATCCAATGTTTACAAGCCAGACAAAAAACAAGCTTGGTAACGTAGAAATCCGTGCTCCTATCATTAAGGAAGTTCAGGCTGCAGTTGATGACTGGCTCCGCCATAATCCTGACATCAAAGGTTCTATCGAAGAAAAAATCATCAAGAATCAGAAAGCCCGTAACGAAATAAACAGTGTTACAGAAAAACAGATCCGTGAAGCTTCAAAATCTGTAATGCTTAAAATTGCAAAACTTAAGGACTGCCGCTACCATCTTCAGGACGGTGCCAAAGGTGCTGAAAGCATGATTTTCATCACCGAGGGAGATTCGGCAACCGGGCCTATGACTTATGCCCGTAACGCAGAATATCAGGCTATTTTCAGTTTAAAAGGTAAACCTGAAAATATGTATGGTCGCAAAAAGTCGGCACTTTTTGATAATGAAGAATTAAAGAATTTAACATTCAGCCTTGGGGTTCAGCGCAGTGTAGAAGATCTCCGTTATGACAAAATTATTATTGCAACCGATGCCGATAACGACGGTTTCCATATTCGTAACCTTGTTATGACATACCTTCTTCTGTTCTTCGAAGAACTTGTTCTTTCAGGTCATGTATATATTTTGGAAACACCTCTTTTCCGTGTCCGCACAAAGAAAGAAACTGTTTACTGTTACTCGGAAGAAAGCCGTGATAAGGAAATGAAACGTCTTGGTGTAAATGCTGAAGTTACCCGATTCAAAGGACTTGGAGAAATCAGCCCTGCAGAATTCGGTCAGTTCATTCACCCTCGCAAAGAAGGGGAAAGTGAAGATAAGGGAATTCATCTTACACCTGTAACAATTCAATCTCTGAAGAACGTTCCTCAGGTTCTGGAATTCTACATGGGAAAGAACACTCCTGAACGCCGCGAGTTCATCGTCCACCACCTTGCCAAAGAAATTGACGCATAATGATTTCGTAAGCCGAAGGCTGAGAAATCATATTATAATAATTTCCTTGAATGCAAACGGGCGAATGCCCGTATGCCTAGCATTCCGCAGAGCGAAGCTCGAGGAATGCAGTGATATAAATTTCCAACAGGCAAACAGCGCCATAAGCGACGTTTGCATAAAAAATAGCCTGCCGTTTTTTTGGCAGGCTTTTCACTTTTATATAAGCTCTTCTAATTCATCAGAACGCTTGGGTTTAATCCTTTGCCGTTTTTGTAAACGGCAAAGTGCAGGTGAGGGCCAGTACTCATACCGGTTGAGCCAACCTTTCCGATAATTGTATTTGTATAAACATACTGTCCTTTCTTGCAGGAAATTGAACTCATATGAGCGTACAGCGATTTGTAACCGGAATGATGTGTAATGATTACATAGTTTCCGTAAGTGTCGTTATAACCTGTAAATGAAACACGTCCGTCCAAAGATGCATAAATATTCGAACCGCTTGCACAGGCCATATCCATACCGCCGTGGAAGGTACGTTTTGCTGTGTTGAACGGAGATTTTCGCCAGCCGTAAGGTGAAGAAAGATACCAGCGGGCTTTAAGCGGTTTATGGAAAAGGTCTCCGTTGATTTCTTTCTTAGTAACTTCATCCATAAGTGCGTCCGGAAGGAACAGAGTTGAACCGGCTTTAAGTGATACGTCCAGTGCTGTGTTATTTACAGTTGAACATTTTTCAGCACTGATGTCGTATGTTTTTGCAATGTTTTCCAGTGTTTCACCGTCCTGGCGGACTGTGTAAAGAATTCCCGGAATGCTTGGAATTTTAAGATATGTTCCAATCTGCAGGCTTCTTGTTGCTGTAATATGATTTACCGTAATAAGAGTGTCCTGGGAAATGTTGTTTTCTTCTGCAATAATGCCAATCATATCTCCCTGTTTTACACGGTAAGTTTTATAAGTAAGAGGTGGAAGTTCATCATTTATGATTTCGGCTTGTATTGATTCTTCATCTGGATCAAGTCCAGGTTTTGTAAAATTCGGGTTAGATGAGGATTCAAAGCCACCCATAGCGTTTTTTTCTTCGATTTTATTAAGTGTTGCAATTGTTATTGTTGTAACGCATGCACCACAAACGAAACCCACAACTGCCAGGTAAATTACTTTTTTAATCGTTGTATTGAAAATCATATTGTAAAAGGTTACAAAGGCATTTTTTGTTCCCTTCATAATATCATAGAAACTGCTTTTTTTCATTTATTTTTTTCCCACCCCAATCAGAAAAGTCTCAAAAGACTCTTTGCGGCATGCTTCTGGTTTGAAACCTTGTGCTTTTGTGAAAATTTCGCGCATATTTTTCAGAATTGACTGCTGAGCACCGCTCTGGAATATTTTCACACAGAAATTTCCGCCTGGTTTCAGCATATCCTGTGCATACCAGACTGCCATTTCTACCAGCTGTTCGCTTCGTGCAGTATCAACCATTTTGTTTCCTGTTGTTTTTGGTGCAGCGTCGCATACAACCAGGTCAAAGGGCCCGTGAGATTTAATCTGTTTTCTGATTTCAGCCGCATTCAAGTCTCCCTGAATAAAAGTAAGGTTATCCGCTTTTACGTCTTTAGAAAGCGGGTTCAGATCGCAGGATACAACTTCCCCAGAGCCGTCCATTTTACGTAAAAGGAAAGTGGTCCAGCTTCCAGGAGCGGCCCCTAAGTCGAGAACTTTAAAATTCTTTTTTATAAACCCGAATTTTTCATCAATTTCCTGAAGCTTATAAACTGAGCGTGCTGGATATCCTTCAGAGAAAGCTTTTCTGGACCAGAAGTCCGGTTTTTCATAACTATTTTGCGGCATACGTTAATTTTCGGCAAAAAAGTGGCAGAGTTTTAGTGATTTTTAAGGGTGTGACCGCCTTTCGGCGGTCGCGTGTTTCAGGGTTCCGGCGTCAAAGCGCCTTCATTCCTTCGCTTCGCTCCGGAACGCTTCGCGCCCTTACACCCGCTCACACGAGTAAGATAAAACAAAAGGTTATTTCAAATTTTCTTTCAACTGTTCAATTATGTGACGGAATTCATCACAGGCTGCCTGAACAGGTTCTGTGCTTTCCATATCAACCCCTGCAATGCGCAGGCTTTCGATAGGGTAGCGTGACCCGCCGGATTTCAGGAACTTGAAGTAGTCTTCACGTTCTGCATCTCCGCCGTTACAAACGCGTTTTGCAAGAGCAAGGGCAGCAGAAATACCTGTAGCATATTTGTAAACATAGAATGCTGAATAGAAGTGAGGAATGCGGAGACCTTCCATGTCAGAATTGTCTTCAAAGTGCATTTCAGGACCAAAGTACAGTTCCAGAAGCTGGCGGTAAGTTTTACGGAGGAGTTCTGCTGTAAGTGGTGTTCCATTTTCAACCAGCTCGTGAGCTTTCAGTTCGAATTCTGCAAACATTGTCTGGCGGTAAAGAGTTGCAAGAATATCAGATGCACGCATTGAAAGAAGGTAATTAATCAGATCTTTATCACCTTTTTTCTGGGCTTCTTCCATTAAATGTCTGTAAAGCAGTTCTTCGTTAAAAGTTGAGGCAACTTCAGCTTCAAAAATTGTGTAGTCGTAACACATAAAAGGATTTGAATGAACCGAGTACCATGAATGCATACTGTGTCCGCCTTCGTGTGCCATTGTGAATACATCGCGGATATTGTCATCATCATAGTTCAAAAGAATGTATGGATTTCCAATATAGCATCCTGAACTAAATGCACCGCCGCGTTTACCAATATTTTCGTAGCGGTCAACCCATCCGTTTTTAAGCCCGTCGCAAAGACGGTCTGTGTATTCTTTTCCAAGAGGGGAGAGCGCCTGGCGGCAAAGTTCTACGGCTTCATCATAAGAAGTCTTCGTTTCAACCGATTTTACAAGCGGAACATAAACATCGTAGTGACGCAGTTCTTCTACCCCCAGAGCCTTTTTACGGATTGAATAATATTCGTGAAGAGGTTCCAGGTTTTTGTGAACACATTCAATAAGGTTTCTGTAAACGCTTTCCGGAACTTTCTGTCCGTAAAGACTTGCATCCAGTGCCGATTTATAGCCGCGGGCACGTGCATTGAAAATATCCTGATTTACAGAGCCTGCATAAAGAGCTGCGATTGTGTTCTGGTGATTTTCAAAATGCTTGTAGTATTGTTTGTATGCACGTTCACGGACGTCACGGTTCTGGTCGTACATGAAAGTTGACCAGGTTGTTTCTGTCAGCTGTTTTTCACCTTCATCGGTTTTTACCATACCGAAGGTTTTGTTCATATCAACATTAGTAAGAACGCTGAATGCGTTATCTGCAGTCTGAGCAGCTTCTGTCTGAAGTGAAAGAATACGTTCTTCTTTTTCGGAAAGAATGTATGGTTTTACCCAAAGAAGTTTTTCTACAAAGATTTTGTAGTCCGCAAATTCAGGTTTTGAAATCCATTCCCTAAGAGTCGTTTCTTCAATTGACTGAAGTTCTGGCTCAAGGAATGAAAGATCTGCCTGCATCTTTGCGTATGCCATAAGGGCGCGGCCGTATCTGTCTGAAGCCTGTGTATCATCTTCATCTGCTTCATGGCAAAGTGAAGCGTAATGATAAACTGTCTCAACTTTCAGTTCAGCTTCTTCAAGTGCTTTGAAAGCGGCAAGCAGCGTTTCGCTTGATTCTCCAAGCTTTCCCTTAAAGGCTGTTACTTTATCTGCAAGAGGCCCGATTTCTTTCAGAGCTTCTTCCCATTCTGAATCTGACTTATAAATAGATGAAAGGTCCCATTTGTCCGAAGAAGGAACGTCCTTTCTGTTTGGAATTGTATTTGTACTCATAAAAGTAAAGATAGCACAATTTTTTTATTTTTTATACGGGTGCCGGAAGCGGTGTTCCGGCCTTCGCTAACGCTCATCGTCCTCGGAGCAGGCTCCTGCGGTCGACGGCTTCGCCGGGCCTCCATACCGCGGCACGTTTTACCTTGTCACTTTACTATTCAACTCTGTCATTATGATCTTGAATCAGAATCAAAAAAAATGCAAAAAAAAGTGAAAAAATCACAAAAAATATGATTTAGCACTAGACACGTTTTCATAAAAAGTATATATTCTATTTCACCGTCGCACGACAGAGCGACCGAGTGATTCAAAACCGCAAGGTTTGATAGAATACTGCAAGTTTTTCTGATTTTTGTAAAACAAAAACGGAAGCCTCTTGCGAAGAAAAATCTTGCAGGGCTGACCGAAGGTCAGTGACTTGACATAAAAGGGAAGGAAAGAAAGAACGAGTAAGGTTCTACTATTAATAGTAGAA
>JAHBAD010000108.1 GCA_018385395.1 Treponema sp. | reverse complement strand
TCTCATTTTAAAACCCAGCTAAATATCTAAATGGCGATACTTATACGAATACGTGGATGCAAGAATCAGGAAAAATATAATAATTCCCAAAATAGAAATTCAGTAATTTAGTGGAATAAAAAAAGCTTCTATGGGCATGAAAACATAGTCAAATCTTATAAAGCCAATAATTACCGGAATCATTATAAGAGCCATTAATTTGTTGAAGGAATAAATTTTTTTGAGATCTCCGCTTAAAGTATAATGGCAGAAAAAGAAATAATAGATGAATCCTAGAAACAATGCCATGACAGAAAAGCAGTTTCTGATTGGAATATCAATTTCATATATTGTGTGAGTAAGCTGGAGAACTCCCATCAACTTTGGAATGAAAAAGCATAGGAGGACCATACTATAACCGGCAAGAATTTTTGAGAGGATAACGCTATATTTTTTTACCGGCAGATAGAAGTTCATGAAGAATGTGTTGTCCAGAAATGAATTTTTAATGCATAAAAGCTGAATCCTCATGAATAATAAAATTCCTAAAAACTGGACAATCTCGCAGGAAACAAGACATGAAGCAAAAACTACTGCCAGTAAAAAAGTTGTGTAAAAGAATGTGTTTCTACGGAATTCACTTAAAATCAGTTTGATCACTTTATTAACTCCAGAATAGAATCTTCATTAAGGTTTTCATTTTTTGTATTCAGAACGCAGTTTCCATTTTTCAGGGCAACGATATTATCACAAAGTTCAATTACTTCAGGCAGAATATGTGAAGAATAAATGATACATCTGTCTTTTCCTTTGTAATTACTCATGCAGTTCTTGAGTACTTGTCTCTCAACAGGATCAATGTTAGAAAGTGGTTCATCAAGGATTACGATTTCTGCGTTTGAAGCAAAAGATGCAGCAAGGCTTAATTTCTTTTTGTTTCCTAAAGAAAGATCTTTTAAGGGCTTGTTTGGAACTTCAAATTCTTTCAGATATTGTTTAAATTCTTCGGAATTCCAGTTTTTGTAAAAGCGTGAATAAAATTTTTCTACATCAGCCATTTTGAATAAGTCGGGAATGATGTTTGTTTCAGGCGAAAAAAACAATCGGGATTTCCAATTCTGATTATCAACGTAAAGTTTGTTTCCTTCAATTTCTACAGAAACTTTTGGGGAATGAACAAGTGCAAACAGAATCTTCAATAATGTTGTTTTTCGGATCCATTTTTCCCGACAAGCCCAATAATTTTTCCGAAACTTAATTCCAGTTCGGAAACATTTAAAGTGAAGTTTTCATATTCTTTGAAGATGTCATGAATTTTTACTGTCATTTTTGTACTCCATTACAGTAATTATATTCTTTTGAATTAAGACAAGCGTCAAGTCTTAAAAGGTCATAATTTCCGGTGTGACTATTTGTGACGTGGGGCAGGCGGAAAAAACTCATTCCGCCTTAATTTAGAAAGCGGCATAAAGCACAAAGGCTTCTTTCCAGAGTTTGATTTTTGTTTTTATCTTCCCCCTGAGTTGGTTCATCTTGTATCAGTTTTTGGTTAACTTCTCCTTCAACGCTAAGGGTTTCCAAATAGTCGGCTTCGGAACTTGTATTAATAAGATTTTCAATTTAACATGGATTTTCTGTAAGGGAAGGAAAAATTAATGAAGTAAATTCCCTGTAGTGATTAAATTAAACTAAGGAAATTTACTTAAAAAAGGGGACTGTCCAATAAGTTCTGTCATGCTGAACTAGATTCAGCATCTCCACACAATATGCAGTCAGCATGACTTAAAAATGTCACCCTGAGCTTGACTCAGGGTCTTATTGAGGGGGTAGTACACCCCCACTTAAAACGGTGAAGTCAAGGCTTTAAGCATTAGCGTGCCTTGACTCGACGTATTTTATTCTTCTGCCAAATCTTTAAGGTCTTTGTTTGTCATTGCACAGACACAAGAATCTGAGTAGATGTTTACAGCTGTTTCAATCATGTCGATTACAGCGTAGATAGGAAGGATTACACCCATAACGCCGATTGGCATTCCTTTACCTGCCATGAGAGATAGTGTCAGGAAGAAACATCCCATTGGAACACCGGCGTTTCCAACAGCAGAAATTACAGAAATCAGAATCCATGAAATAACTGTGAAAATGTTCAGGTCTGCACCGCCGTTTTTCATAACGAAAAGGGAAGTAACCAGAATGAATGCTGCACATCCGTTCATGTTGATTGTTGTACACATTGGAAGGATGAAGCGAGAGAATTTTTTGTCACATTTTACGCGGTTTTCAACACAGTCCATTGTAACTGGAAGAGTTGCAGCAGAAGACTTTGTGAAAAGGGCAGTAAGGATTGCAGGAATCATGTTCTTGAAATGTTTTACAGGATTGATTCCGCGGCAAAGAAGGAAGATTGAAAGCACGATGAAGAACTGAATCAGGTTTCCTGAAAGAACTACGGCTGTGTATTTTCCGATTGATTCCATTGCAATGTTTGCGCTCAATTCTTTAATCAGCTGAGCTGTGAATGCGATGATACCGATTGGGAGAATTGTGATGATCCATCCGATGATTTTGAAAACCAGTTCCTGGAAACCAAGAACTACGTTGAGGATTGTTGTTTTCTTTTCTGATTCTTCCATTTTTGAAATACCGATACCAAAAGCGAAAGAAACGATAAGGATTGAAAGAACGTTACCTGAAACAAACGGATAAAGGATGTTGTCAGGAATTGCGCTTGTAAAGTAGCTGAGGAATGATGAAGAGCTCATGCTTTCAAGTTTGTCAGCAGCAACGCCTTCGTAAACTGAAGCTGAAAGAACTTCAGGTTTGATGATGAAGAACAGGATTGCAGCGATTGTAGAAGCGGCAACAGTTGTCAGAAGTGTGTACATGATTGTTCTTCTGAAGATTTTTCCTGTTTCTTTGTTTCCGCCAAGAGTAGCAAGTGTGGAAAGAACAGAAACAGCAATAGCAGGAACTGCACAGAATTTGAAAAGTCTTGTGAAGACTGTAGCAACAAAATCACATACACTGTCGATTGCGCCAACGTGAAGTGATCCAAGGATGGCTCCAATTACCAGAGCTCCAACCCACAAAATCAATTGTTTTACTGGTTTTTTCATTTTAAAATTACTCCGTATAGAAACATTGTATAGGATAATTACCAGGTGAACAATTAGTAAATATTTTTTATGGAGTTGTCTTGGCGGATGGATCTGTTACTTGTACCCGCATACTGTTATGGGGATTCTGATTGCATTGGCAGAATATGTGATTACTTATTTCATTATCTGGTTATGTATTTATCAGAATTATAAAAAACAGGTGAATCAGATTAATGAGTTTGCAGAGTCTTAAGAAAAGGATTAAATTGGTTTTTAAAATTCCTAGAATGAATCTATTATTAAAGGATTTAAAAATCAGAAATTCTTGAAAGACAGATTTTAGGAAAAAGAAAGGGCGTTTCAAAATGAAACGCCCTTTCTTTTTAGTGTTTTAATTGAAGTTTAATCTATTATTACCAAACTGTTACATTTGCATAACCGTTTGACTGGTAACCTTCAACTTCGAGGATCTGGTAATCCATCTGGTTTCCAAGGTACATACCACACTGCTGCCATGCGTAGAAGTGGTTAGCTGTAGTGATTGTATTGTTTGTACCCTGCTGACGTTTGTTGCGTCTTACGCTCCAGTACTGATCGAATGTTCTGTTTCCAAGAATAGATGGCTGGTTGTAACGTGTTGTTTTGTAGATATCGTACCAGTCACCATCAGACCAAACCTGACCCATGTACTGACCTGTTGGGCGGTAAGTTCCCCATGAATCTACGATGTAGTATTCAACAAGTTTGCTTCCCTTTGACCAACCGTAAGCAGCAATGTATCCGTTTCCAGAAGGATTCCATGCGCCAGCATTGTAGTGAATGTCTCTCCATGAACCCTGGTTCCAGCCTTTACCTGCTGTGAAGTTTCCACAGTTCTGCCACCAAACTGAATAGTTTCCACCATCCCCAAGTGTCATCTGAACGTTTCCGCCGCCATCTGTCCAGAATGAGTAGTACATACCACCATTCCAACCAGTGTTGTTCCAGCTAATAGTTGTAGCACGAGAAGCTTCAGCAGTGTCTGCTGATTCTGCAACATTAAGTGAATTCTGACATCCAGAAAAACATACTAATCCGACCATAGCAGATAAAACTGCAAGTAAGCGAATTTTTTTCATTAAACTGCTCCTAATTTTTTTGTTTTATTATTTTTGTAAATAGAAGTGATTAGTTTTTCTGCAGATTCTTTTTCACCTGCTTTTCATTCTAACTTAGGTTAATCATAAAGACATAGTAGGATTTCCCTAAGAGAGTTTTATCCTCCTAAATAAGTGAAACGAAAACGTTTGAAACTGGTCAATTTTAAATAATATTTTGTTATAGATTTTCTTGTAACCAGAATAATAACACCATTCCGAAAACTCACTGACTAGTTTTCCTGTTTGTATCTTCCTGACCAGATGGCTTATGGCGGAAGTTTTGGTTCTACATCTCTACCATAACCTCATTATGTGCTGCATTACAAGACTAACCGCAGTAATACAGATCCAGCAGCAGGCACCCATTATTAAAGGCTTTCCGCCAGTTTTAACAAGCTTAATAATGTTTGTATTAAATCCGATTGCGGCCATAGCAAGGATGATAAAGAATTTTGAACAGTTCTTAAGGAACTTGAAAATGTCTTTTACAACATTCATTACATCAGGATTTGAAACGAACTTATAGCACAAAGTTGTAATGAGGCTTGCTGCAATAAAGTATAAAATGAACCATGGGAAAATTTTCTTTAAGCTGAATGAAGAAGTACTTTTAGTTTCTGCTGATGAATTTGCAAGAGCCTTTTTTGCTTTATGAGCCTTGTATAATGCAAGAACCAGGGTGATAGGAATAATAGCAAGGGTACGGGTGAGTTTTACAGTTACTGCTTTATCCAGGGTTTCGGAACCAAGATTCCACATTGCATCCCAGGTAGAAGCACAGGCTGTTACAGAAGATGTATCATTTACAGCAGTTCCGGCAAAAATACCAAAGGCTTCTCCGTTTGTTGTAGAAAATCCTACCATCTGACC
>JAHBAD010000106.1 GCA_018385395.1 Treponema sp. | reverse complement strand
AAAAAAAAAAAGGCACGGCGGGTACCGTGCCCATGCCCATCAGGCAACCAAGGACATGGGTGGGAGGGGAAAATGCCCTTGGTACTTTAAATATCGTCAGTGGGGGCCTAAATCTTTAATGTTTTTCGAAAAAAAATGTAAAAAAATAAGAATTTTTTATTTTTAAAAGGTTTGACTGTTAATTTTCGCTGATAGACAGGTCAACATCCAGGGATGCTTTGTAGGTTTTGCCTTTTATTGCACTGATATTTCGAACAACTTCATAACTGCCGATTACGAATTTAAGGGAATGCTCACCTTCTGTGATTATAAATTCTTTTCCCCTTTGTTTTGTACAGTCAATGTCGTCCAGCCAGATAGAAACACCTTCTGGTGCTTCAAGGATTAAAGACGGTTCAACGCCACGAAGAACAATATCAAGTTTTGTGGTTTTTGCCTGATCAATAACGAAAGTACGCATTTCATTTCTGTAGTTTTCGGAGATAACCGAGAGGTTGTGCATTCCGGTTTTAAGAATAATGTCTTTTTTTAAATTAACGGGACTGTCATCTATAAATACTGAAAAATTTTCAGAAGAAGTTTCTTCTCCTATAAGATTAAGTTCCAGCCGGCCTTTGTCAGAAAAGATAGGGCGGGCACTTACTGTGATATTGGAATTTAGAACTTCTTCCGGGATTCCTTTCATAACAGGCTGAAACTTCACAAAAAGATTTGTTGCCTGAGAAGAAGGAATGTTATCTATTTTAGTTGAGTAATTGTTTTCTTTTATTGAATTTTCTTTTTTGAGTGGAACTTGAAGGACCCATGAAAGTTTCCCTGGAATTGTGCTTACAAACAATCTGGTTCCTGAGTAATCTATCTGGTTTGATTTTGGTTCTGGAGTGATTTTATCATAAACAGTTGCTGCTACAGAATTTTTCCAGGAAGCAATGCTTTCCGGAATCACCATTTTAATTTCGATTCCTTCGATAAATGTCTTATCTTCCGGAAGATAAACTGCAACTGCATCATAAATATTGCATTCTCCGGCAGAAACTTCAGTTAACTCATTTTTAAGGCTGATTACATGTGCTTTACGAATACGGAAAGATTCTGCGTGTATGTTTAAAAGAAAAAGAGAAAATGTAAAAATTGAAATACTTTTTTTAATCTTCATTTTTTTGCTTTACCGGAAGGTATTTTTCCGGGTCTTCTGCTATTCCGCCGAATCTGATTTCAAAATGCAGGTGAGGGCCAGTGGCCATCCCTGTTTTGCCGACATTTCCAATAATGTCACCTCGTTTTACTTTCTGTCCTGCCTTTACGTTCATTTTAGAAAGGTGTGCGTAAACGCTGGTAGCATCATTGTCCCTGTGTTTTAATATTATATAATTTCCGAAAACCGGATCATTTTTTGCAAGATAAACTGTGCTGTCTTTTACTGCATAAACAGGAGTACCTTCATTTGCAGCAAAATCTACACCGTTATGGTTTTTCCATTCACCAGAGAAGGGGTTTTTTCTGCGCCCGAAACTTGATGAAATTACAGACTGAGAAGAATCTATAGGCAGCCCAAGGGATGTATCAAGAAAATAAGCTCTTTCTGTTGGACTGAACCTTTCATTCTGAAGAAAAATAAAACTTTCAGTACCAAAATTATAACATAAATTTTCTTTTTGTAAAATTGCGTTGCATCTTGTCTGTAAAATTACTGTAAGAAAATCATTTGATTTTGTATTTATGAATAATCCTGGAACAGTAGGGAGAATTATAACATTTCCTTCAATAATTTTGCCGTTTGATTCTATGTGATTAAGTGTAGCTATTGTTTCGTAAGGAATATTGCATCTTGCCGCCAGAGCCAGAAGATTTGTTTTTTCCTGGATTCTGCATTTGAAAAACAGCATCATTGTTTCGCTTCCCGAAGCAAGATTTTTGTAGTTTTCATCAACTATGGCAGTATACTCTTTGAAAACTTCATCTTTTGATGATAGAAATGAAATTTCTGGAAGTCTGGAAATATTTATTTTTTTTTCTGAAGAAAAAAGACATGAAAAAAGAAGTAACAAAAATGGAAGTAATACGGCTTTTTTATTTTTCATCAGTTTTCTTTATTTTATTTCTGATTTTCCGCATGCAAAGAAAAATAACCCATAGTGCTGCAATTATCAGAACAGTAATGGTATAAGCTCTGGCATTTGTTGTGGCAAATTTCCATAGGGGCCAGACGATAATAAAGGCTGTGATAAGGCAGAGGAACAGAATCAGAACAAAACTTAAAAATGAACGGAACTTTTTCATATTAAAAAAATAAGGGGTGGTCACATTTTGGCCGCCCCTTTTTGTGTTTTTACGACTATTGATTATTCAGAAACAATAGCTTCTGTTGGACATGTTGAAGCACATGTTCCACAATCAATACATGCACCTGCATCGATTGCACGTGCTCCGTCTTTTTCAGAAATAGCTGAAACTGGGCATTCTGATTCACAAGCACCGCAGTTTACACAAGCATCAGTAATTTTGTATGCCATGATGGACTCCTTATAACGTAATGAATTACGCAAGTTAATAATTTAAATATAAAATAAAAATCTCTAAAAAGCAATATTACCATGTTTCCATGATTTTTATACCGCTTGAAGTACCGATTCTGTTTGCTCCGGCTTCGATCATTGCTTTTGCCTGTTCTGCAGTTCTGACACCGCCGGAAGCTTTTACGCCCATGTCAGGACCTACTGTTTCGCGCATAAGGCGGATATGTTCGGCTGTGGCACCGTTTGGCAGGCTTGTGCCATCGGCAGCTTTTGGAGTTCCGAATCCTGTTGAAGTTTTAACAAAGTCAGCACCAGCATTTTTTGCAGCAATACAGCACTGACGGATTGTTTCATTATCAAGATAACAGGTTTCAAGGATAACTTTGACTGTAATTTTTTTTGAAACTTTAGTTCCAGCTTCAGAAGCTGCTTTTACAACCCCTTCGATATCCTTTTCGATATAAGAGAAGTTTCCTTCAAGTGCTTTACTGATTTCAATTACCATATCCACTTCATCAGCACCATTTGCAACTGCTACAGTTGTTTCCGAGGCTTTGTCTTCAGTGGTTACAGCACCAAGAGGGAAGCCGATAACTGTACAAACTTTTACGCTTGATTTTTTTAATAATTCTGCAGAAATTTTTACAAAACTTGGATTAACACAAACTGAAGCAAAGTGATTTTCATCAGCTTCTTTGCAAAGTTTTTCAACCTGAGCGGTTTTGATGTTTGGAGCCAGGATAGTGTGGTCAATCATTCCGGCAACTTCTTCTTTTGTCATATTAATCTCCTGAAAAGTGATTTAAAAAGAAAAAAGCTGTCGGGCAGAATGACCCGACAGCTTTTATTTATTCAATTATATTTTTGCAGCTGTGATAGCTTTTACAGTGTAATCGTATTTGTGTTCGTTGATTGTGAAAGAAAGTTTTTCACCAACTTTTTTGTCCATCAGTTTGCTTCCGAATGGAGACATATAGGAAATGATTCCTGAATCTGGGTCTGATTCCCATGGTCCAAGGATTGTGTATGTTTCATCATTTCCAGAAACATTGTCTGTAAGTGTGACCACTGTAGCGAAAGAAATCATAGCTGTTGTAAGAGTTGTCGGGTCAAATACAACGGCACGGTTAAGTTCACTCTGAAGACGTGAAACTTCTTTTCCAAGAAGATTCTGCTTTTCTCTTGCAGCATGGTATTCAGCGTTTTCTTTCAAGTCACCTTTTTCTTTTGCAACGGCAATGTCTTTTGCATTTTCAGGCATCTGAACTTCCTGAATGTCTTTAAGCAGGGCTTTCTTTTCGTCCAGCTTAGCTTTTGTAACAATCATACCCTTAGCTGTTGCAGTTGCTGCTTTTTCTTCAGAAATCTGGAACTTGAAGTCAGGATATTTTTCCAGAATACGTTTACGCATCTTAGCTTTGATTGTTGGATCAAGGTCTGCAATATCATTTACCAGAGTATACATTTTCTTAACTGTGTTTTCATCGTTAGAGAACATGTAGTTGTAAAGAGATTCGTTTTCGAAAAGCAGAATCTGTGCGTTTTTCTGGATTTTCTTGTTTTCTGTTGTATTTACATGGCTGTTGATTTCGCGGAAAGCAAGTTCAATGATGTTGATAAGAGTAATGAGCTGTTTTTCGTATGAAACACCAGCTTCGTTGTACCAAACTTCCTTCTGGCATTCTTTGAAGAAGAAAAGTACTGTTTCGCGGAAATCTCGGTAACTGTCAAATGCTGTACGAACAAGTTTCTGAACGTCGTCTTTGTGTCCTTCTTTAAGCAGTGTTGCCAGCATGTCTTTTGACAGAACTCTAGGGAAGAGACGGATGTATTCATCTACCCAGTTTGGAAGCATTTTTACGCATTCAATGAATTCTGCTTTAAGGTTTGTGTCTTTTGTATCTTTAAGAAGATCGTACATGTCGCGTGGATCTTCAATTCTTCTGTAAATCTGTTCAAAAGTTTCAGAGCACTGGAAATCAAACATTTTGTCTGCTTTTGAAAGTGTTCTTACTACCAGGTATGAAGTTACGATTTTTTCATCAACGTGAGAAATGCTCTTCAGAGAGCTTGTGAAGTATGTATACATTTCGGCGAACAGATCAGAAGTTTTATCTGTAAGTTCTGAGTTGAAGAAGCGCATGAGGATGTCAACGCGGGCGAAGAACTGTTTCTGTGCTTTGAATTCGTTTGAAAGTTTTTCTTCAGGAGAAAGCTCATGATCACGCACTACGTATGAGTTGATGTCATTTGCATCTACACCAAAGAGAGAGTCTGTTTCAAGAATCTTCTTTGCTTTTGAGTTCCATGAAGTCCATTCACTTGCTGTAAGGATAGATGGAACAAGTTCAGCTTTGATGCGTTTGAAGTCACATGAGTTGTCAAAACTCTGGATGATTGTTTTGAGAGTCCATGCATGGTCCTTCTTGATTTTTTCTTTAAGTACTTCAGGTTTTTTTGTTGCTTTAAGAACCCAGATGTGTTTCTTTGAAAGTGGTTTAAGAGCAGAAACAGCCATTTTAAGGCTCATTTCGTGTTCGCCGTTCTTTTTACCGAAGTTGATTTTAAGAACGTCATTTTCAAGACTCATAATCTTACCAACACCCCAGTTCTTGTGGAATACAAAAGAACCTGTGTCGAAAGCGATGTGTTTTTCGAAATCACTGATAGCTTCGAATACATCACGATAAGAAGCTGTAAGGTTTGACTGACGGATGTAGTCTTCCAGGTGGCTGTGACCTGCATATTTACCTCTGTAACAGTCTACGATTTCTTTACGTGCCCATGTATCATGAGAATCTACAGAAAGATTCTGTTTAAGGATATCAATTGCAATATCCCATTTCTTGTTGTCTTTGTACCATCCGTACAGTTCCTGCATGAGAGTTGTTGTTTTGATTTCTCCCATTGTTTTTGCAATCTTGCGGCGAACAAGCTGGAAGAAGTCGATTTCAGCTGGGATTGTAGCAACGAGTTTTACCCAGATTTCTTTGATTGCAGTAAGGTTTTTTGCGTTTACATAGCGGAGAAGGGCCTTTTTGTAGAATTCAATGGCCATATCGTTGTCACCGAGTTCTTCGTAGTGTTCTGCCAGGAGCTTAACCAGTTCACATTCTTCAAAGTCGATTTTTACGATTTTGTTATAAAGGTCCCAGTATTCTTCGTTGTTTTCAGATTTTTTGATTTCAGCAAGAGTGCGGAGTGCAAACTTGTTGTTCTGTTCTGTTTCAAGAATTGAGTCACAGAGAGAAATTACAATCTGTTCTTTGTGGTTTTTAAGAAGAATGTCTGTAAGAGTTTCGAGACATGTGTCATCAAGATTTCCCTTGTAAAGAGAAAGCATACCTGCAAGGTAAAGGGCGCTTACACTGTCTTTTGTGTGTGCCAGATGTTCATAACATGCGGCAATTATTTCATCTGTTACACCTTCTGATTTTGCCTTGTCAACAAAACCAGCCAGTTCATTCAAACTTGTTGATGTGAAGTTTGTGATAGTTGCGCGTGTCCAGGTTTCTTCTTTCAGTTTTTCCTGAACTGATTCGATTAAATTTTCTGCCATTGCAGTGCTCCTTATTCTGGAAAATTAAATGTACAAGTCGTAAATATTTGAATCCAGTATCTTGATCTTTAGTAAAATCTCATTCACCTGTGCGCCTGTATTGTTAGACAGAACGTACTGATCAATGAGCCAAAAATAACTCTTTAATAAGCGTGGTACCAGAATGTCGTCATCGCAGGTTGGGTTTTTTCGTTCCATTTCCATGGCGAAAATATCCTGTTTTAGCTTTGCTATTTCCTGTGATGTCATCACTCTTTTTATATTGAAAATACCCCAGAGTACACCATAAACGGGAATCCATTCATTGAGTGTTCGTCCGTGATAATTTTTTTCTTCCAGTTTTGAAATTAGGCTGCGAATCAGCCCTGAATCCAGAAAATCTGTATCAATCTGTTCAGGGGAGAGGAAAAATGCTTCCCGGAACATTACTTTTGCATTTTTATCGTTTCCACAAAGTGAAAAACAGTCTGCTAGTTCGGCAAGAATTGAAGCCTGGCCGGGATTCAGAGCATTTGCATCTGTAAGGCAACGGCTGGCATTTTCAAAAGAGCCGAGTTTTTTATAGCACATACCTGCTTTACGGTATATTTCTGCTTTAAGTTTTGAAGCCTGCTGGTCAAAAAGTTTAATGTAATTGTCCAGAGCCAGCTGAAAAATTCCCTTTTGAACTGCATAAAATGCGGGAAGATACTCTTTGAATTTTTTCATATGGGGAACGAAAAGTTTCCATTCATTCAGAAGAGATTCACCCCGTTCATAAGGGTCTGCCATAGTACTAAGATTTCTGATAGTGCCTGTCCAGAAGGTACAGACCTGAGTTGTATAAACAAGTTCAAAGCTTTCCAGATCTGATTCGAATAAAGGTGCAATAATCAAATGGCATTTTTCAGGATTTCCTGATTCCAGATAAGAAAGCGCTTCTTTTAATCCTTTTTCAGTCTGAATATTCATACGGCAGTAAAATATATTATAAGATATTGAAAATCAAAGGTCAATGAAAAAGTGAGAATTTAGGAACAAAGTTTATACAGTGAATGTTAGATTCTGTCAAGCATTATTTTATATGAATTTATGCAATACCTGACAGAATCAGAAAGTGACAGGATTAGAATTTACCGCCGCCCAGTGTAACGGTGATTTTTGCAGAAGTTACAGGTTTTTCCTTGTAATCTTTCCACATTATGTATGGACCGGCGCTGACCTTAAGTTCATTTACAGGATTATAGTTCAGCATGGCGGAAGCAATTGTCGTTTCATTTGTAAAGTTTGAAATACCAAAAATGTTTGCGGTTACTTTCTTGTTAAGGATTTTTCCGAAATTTATGGCAATTGCTGCGTTCTGACCGTAAGCACCTGTAAATGCTTCTTTGGCAGATTCATCTCCATTGAAGTAATACTGACCCATGAATGTGATTTCAGGAGTTTTCCAGTTGTACATGAACCCGGCTGTTCCCTGACCGAATTTTGTATCCTGGTCAAAGGCAAAAACGGCTTCGCCAAAAACGCTGATTTTGTTGAAAATGGTACCTGAAGCGGTTGCAGTAAGTCGGGAAGGGTTCTGGTATTTGTACCAGGCTCCTCCACCGATTTCCCATCCGCCAATTACATATTCGCCTTTTGCTGCCAGTGCTGTGTCCCGTGCCATGACTCCAAGCCCATTTGATGTGATATTCAGGCTTGTGTCAGGGATAATGTAGGAGTATATGGCAGCCTGTGTTCCCGGGAATACAACCTGGCTTCTAAGACATAATGGACCTTCAACCTGTGCTGTCGGATTTTCAGGGTCAATCTGTGTAAGGTTAATAACATCAGAGGGAGAGTAAAAGTAGCCGACACCCCATGTTACAGTCTGTTTTCCAAAGCGTATGGCAACATTCTGCCCAAGATTGAAGTCAGAGAAAAGTTCCTTTACGTAGAACATGTTTCTTAATGACATGTCATTTGAAATAAGGGTTGGAATTGTTATATCTTCAGGGGATTGGAAAAGGATTTCCGGCAGTTTAATAGGATTGCCCATAAGAGCGGCATTTCCTGCAGTAACAAAAGGATATGCAATCCCAGTTTTCATGTACATGCGAAGATTTTCTGTGGGACGTGCATCTACAGTAAGAGAAGCCCCTGCTGTGGGTAAAAGAAGGGTATCTTTCAGTTCATCTTTGAAAACTTTTTCTTTGCTGAATGTTGTAAGTGTTGTCAGGGATAAATCAAAAGTGCCACCGATCTTTACAGAGCCTGTTTCAAAAAGAACTCCGCGGGCAAGATCTGTTTTGGGTGCTGCGACTTCTTCCATTTCAATAATGCCGTCATCATCAGCGAAGAAAAAATCATCATCAGAAAAGTCCTGCGCAAATAAAAGTCCCACACAAAGGAAGGTCATTATGGACAAAAGAATCCTTCGTACGGCAGTATTGTGAATTGTGAATTGTGAATTGTGCATTAGTTAAGTCCTTCAAGATAAGCTTTTGTGAAAATACGGTCAGGAAGACTGTCAAAACTCAGTTCAGAAATAATCTGCTGAGTCTGTTCTCCAGGATTCAGTTCGTCGCGCATGATTGTGTGATATCCTACGTAGCCTTTATCTGTTTTTGTGTATTTTGGAATGAGGACAGTTCTCATAAGACGGCCGGAGGCACTGTAGTCAGAAATCTTCAGAAGGAGAGGAATGTCTTTTCTGATATAGTAGATTGATTTTTCATATGCAGGTTTGTTTGTCACGGCTTCGAGAGTAATGGCGTAAACTGCATATTTTCCAAGAGTTTCTTCCTTGAAATCTGCGACTTTGTAGTTTTTACGCCATTTGTTGTCGTCTTTCGACATATCGTCAATTTTCAGGTCGCTGTCAGCAAGGGCGTCTTTAAGTGAAGAGTGAGAGAACTTTCGTCCTATAGGATCATATGCCCAGATATTGTCGCCGTCGCGGAGATATCCGTTTCCTTTGTCTGCTTCAGGAAAAAGCTGGACCATTGTGAAAGTATCTTTCCCGATGCGTTCAAACATTTTGAACTGCAGGTTTTCTTTTGGTTTTCCGGGTTTTTCTACAACAAGGGAAACCGTGCAGGAATAATCGCCTTTATAAGCCATCTGATTGTCGGCAGCTTCCATAATAGAGAAAGCTTTGTCAGAGTCCTGGGCTGTTACTTCTGCAAAAAGAGAAACAGCCATTGTAAGTGCTGCAAGAATAGATAAAAGTTTTTTCAAAGTTTAACTCCTTTAATATTTGTCTCAGGCCTGAAGAGGGAATCAGACTAGCGAAGTGCCTGTGCAGGCCACATTTTAGACACTTTTTTGCTTGTTCCGCGAACAGCAAGAATTGTCAGAATAATCATCAGTATGTATTTTGCAATTACAGAGCCCAAAGACAGGGTCCATGTAAGTTTACCGTTATGAAGGAAAAAAGACAGTGCTTCGTTTTCGATTGTAAACATAGATGCAATAACCATAATGATTATTGCAAGAATACAGCCTGCAACGGCGCCAATCAGGGAAAGAATAACGGCTTCTGTTGTGAACAGGTTTCCGCTCTGTTTTCCCGTCATTCCAACGGCGCGCATTGTTCCGATTTCCTTAATGCGTTCGTAAAGAATCATTCTGTATGTGTTGGAAATTCCGACCATGACAATCAGAAGAATTACCAGAAGAATGATTGTTGTTACCATATGAACGATGCTTATTACAGTCTGAAGCTGAGGAATGGCATCTTCAAGGGAATAGGCACAGTAAAGAGTTCCGTCTACAAGAGTATTGTTAAGCTGTTTTCTGAAGTTTCCAGCCGGATTGTTTGGAGAAGCTTTGTAAGCTTCCATACGGCTTGTAACATGGTTTCCGTCTTCACGAAGTTTGTTTTCAAGAATCTGTGAAAATACATTCTGTTTTGTTTTATCTTTCAGCGAGATTGAGAACATGGTGTAGGAATCTTCAGGCAGTTCCATTATTTCATTGATGTAATCGATTGAAGCGTAACACATTGCAGAGCTGACCAGAGTTGCATCTTTTATGATTGCGGCAACAGAAAGTTCACCAACGTTTTTCTGGTTTGTCAGAGTGATTGTGGAAATAAGAACTGTGTCACCAACAGCAACTTTAAGGGCATCTGCAGTTTTCTTTGAAAGAATGAGGGCATTGGGCTTTGAAAGATTGTCCAGACTTCCTTCAAGAATTGTTAGGGAGTCCAGAAGATGGTCTTCTTTTGTAAAGTCACATCCTAACACAACTGAAGTAACTTTATTCGAGTTGAAAAGAAGAGTTCCTGTACACTGAGAACGCAGAGAGTAATATTCGTAATCTTTTACGTTATCCAGAACCAGTTTTTCTGTATAAGAACGGTTACGGATAATTGATGTAAATTTTTTACTGATGTTTCCATCTTCATCTTTTAGGTGTTCAACGCCTTCTATAAAAACGTTTCCACCATTCATCTGAGAAATCAGGTCTTCAAGACACTTAACAGCACCTCCTGCAAGACCGTCGATTGCCGTTACAACAAGGAATCCGAAACCGATTGCCAAAGCCAGCATGAAACTGCGGCGTTTCTGGCGTGAAAGGTTTCTGAGGGCCATTCTGATAGTTGATTTCTGCATAAATCCCTCCTTATTTGTCGCCCTGGCTTAAAGCTTTGAGCGGTGTAATTTTAAGTGCCATGGAAACAGGGTAGAAACAAGCCATGACACTTCCGAGAGTTACGATAATAATTGTGCGGAAGAAACTTCCGAAGGTTGGAATCAGGTTTACGGCTCCGCCGCCAAGAATCATTTTTGCAATGTCATTTGTTACCTTGATTCCCGCTTCATTGAATACTGCCATAAGAATAAGGGCCAGAACAGAACCTGCTGCCGCACTGAATAAAGTGATTGAAAGAGATTCGGTCAAGAAAAGCTTTCTTACAAATTTTTTGTCAGAACCAAGTGCACGCATTGTTCCGATTTCGCCTGTACGCTCAAGGATAGAAATGAGCATTGTATTCATGATGATGATGAATACAACTACTGCAAGAATTACAACAAGAGCAACGAAAAGAATGTTGATTCCTTCAACAGAACTTGTAAAGGTTCCTGAAGCTTCTTTCCAGTTGCAGGCGCGGGCCTGGAGACCTTCTGCCTGGAAACGGGCTTCCAGCATGGAAACAAATTCATCTGTTTTTGCCGGATTATCAAGCTTTAAGAGAATGAAGTGCCAGGCTCCGTCGTCAGTTTCGTTCAGTTTGTCGCGGAGGGTGGTGTCTCCAAGAATTGCATCAAAGTCTGTACCAGTTGAAGTAAGGTCGATTTCGTCTTCAACGCCCAGGAAATCGTCGCCAAAAAGGTCATCTTCCGAGAAAGCAGAAAGAGAAGTGTCGATTTCATCTGGCAGTTCTTCTGCAAAGCTGCTGGCATAAGTAAGTTCTGCAAAGCTTCTTGTAAAAGAAGGATCTGCATAAACAATTGTAAACATACAGGTATCTTCGTTTTCCTGGCGGAAGAAACCTGAAATGACACCTTCTCGGAGAATGTTTCCTGCACTGGCTCCTGCAACAAGGTAGGTCTTGTTCAGTTCCAGGTCTTCCTTAAAAAAATCCTTGTATTTTGTTTTTAATCTTTCATCAACCAGGATTTCATTTGTGCCAGGAGTTGGTCTGCGGCCTTCTGTGATTTTCTGTCCCGGGAACATGTCAAAATATGTTTCATTTTCTCCTGCAAAAAGGAAGAAAACTGGAGCATTCATCATGTTCTGGTCTTCAATCTGGAAGTCAGCATAATCGTTGTTCATGAGAAGTGCTTTTGAAGAAATCACTTTTGTCTGCTTTTTAATGCCTTTAGTTTCAGAAAGAATCTTTTCAACTTTTTCTCTGTCCATCATGGCAGGAATTGAAGGCACTTCTGTAATTGTCTGGAGAGATGAAATACCGAAAAGGTCCATCTGACATCCCTCTGGAATCGGAGCTGAAATCATAACATCGCCGGTGTAGTTTGCACGGAAGTCACGTTCCATACCGCGGGTAGTAGCTTCTATAAAGCCGTTTCCAAGTTCGATGATGCATACACCGAAAGCAATGAAAAGTCCGATAATTGTTGTTTTACGTTTGTGCTCTCTTAAATTGCGGAGAGCCATTCTGAATATTACACCCATAGTTTTTTCCGTATCAATTTAAGTTTTGCTTAGTTGTTTTCGTAGATGTCAGAACCTTCTTTGTGTTCATCTTCTTTTACGAGACCGTCGAAAATGTGGATTACATGGTCACACATGTTTACGATGCGTTTGTCATGAGTTGAGAAAATGAATGTGGTCTGAAGTTCAGGATCTTTATTCAGTTCCTTCATAAGGGAAAGAATCTGCTTTGAGTTTAAACTGTCCAGGTTAGCTGTAGGTTCATCTGCAAGAATAACCGGTGCTTTTGTAACAAGGGCACGTGCAATGGCAACACGCTGACGCTGACCGCCCGAAAGTTCTCCAGGTTTATGGTCGCGCCAGTCTGCAAGGCCTACTTTTTCCATAAGAAAGTTAATCCATTCTTCTTTCTGGCTCTTTGTAAATGAATCAACTGCACACATACAGTCTTTTTCTTTTGAAGTAAGAAGAAGCGGGAATTCAATGTTTTCATAAACGTTGAGAACGGGAATAAGGTTGAAAGTCTGGAAAATGAAGCCAAGGTGAGAACGGCGGAGTGCTGTAATTCTTTTATCTACAGCTTTTCCCTTGCGACTTGAGCCGAAATTTTTTGCACCAAGGTCAATTCCTTCGTAAATGTTTTTTCCGTCAATAATGATTTCACCTGCAGTAGGAGTATCAATCAAACCAATCATGTTCAGAAGAGTTGATTTACCCGATCCTGACGGACCTGAAATACTGGCAAATTCGCCTTTTTCAATTTCCAGGGAAATGCCTTTTACTGCGTGAACTTCCTGTTTTCCAAGAGGATAAGTTTTTTCAATGTTCTGGAGTTTAACAACTGACATAAAATCTCCTTAATCAAATAACAATGATTTGTTAGGTTGTATTATTTGCATAATACAGTGGTACAGATTTTATGTCAATAAAGTTTTGCTTTAAAGTTTTTGGAGATTTAAATTTTAATTTTTGTTAAAAAACTGCTTCCACCAGTCAGTAGAAGAGAAAAAATTGTAATCAGAGTGTAACTGAAAACAGGGGCTGCTGTAAGGAACAGTGCTTCTGCAAATGCCGGTAACGCAAATGAAATGATAATCAGTGCGATTGCAGGAACCAGAAGGATTTTTTTCCCATTTATGCTTTCCTTTATGAGTATAAGTCCATGACTTAGAGAACCAAGAAGACATAATGTCAGCAAAGGTTTTGCCAGAAGTTCGAAAGCAGTTTTTGCTTCCGGCGAAGTAGCAACATTGTATGGAAGGAATACACAATAGAATGAGGCTACAAGCGGAAAGAAAGCATCGAATTTGAAATGGAGATCATCTTTTGAAATCAGAAAGAAAATTCCGTAAAGAATTACAATCGGTAGAAAAGCTTCTCTGAAAAAAAGATAGGCAAAGTTTGATCCTACGGAAAGTGGTACTATTCTATGAGAAAGTGTCAGGAATTCTTTAAGGGCGAAAACAAGGAATCCTGTAACGGATCCTGTGATAAGAAGAATGATATTAACTTTTTTTTCTGACTGGACAAAGTAAAATGCCAGTACAACAGGCAGAAGTAAAAGGGCAAATGTATACATACTTAAATAATAATGATAAAGAGCTTTGCTTACAACAGATTGACAGGATCTACGTCATATTCCACGTAAACGTTTGGATTCAGCCTGTAGTTGGTCTGAAGGTTTTTTGCCAGAGCCTGAAGCGGAATAATGGAAGAGGCTTTCATTAAAATCTGGAAGCGGTAATTCTGGCTGATTTTGTTCACAGGACATTCTGCAGGACCAAGGATAAGAATGCCTTTCTGAAGATTCTGATTCAATATTTCTGCCGCCTGGGCACAGGCCTGGTATGCAAGGTTCTGGTTGGCACTCCGGAAAACAAGGCGGATCATGCGGCAGAAAGGAGGGAAATCCAGAATTTCGCGGGTCTGAAGTTCATTGTTGTAAAAGTCACGGGTGCGGCCCGATACTGCAAAAGCAATAGGTTCCTGATACGGGTTGTAAGTCTGGACATAAACTTTTCCGTCCGGGAAATAGCGGCCGGCTCTGCCTGCAACCTGTGTAATAAGGCTGAAGGTTCGTTCTCCGGCCCGGAAGTCCGGCATGTGAAGTCCCGTGTCTGCAAGAATGACGCCAACAAGCTGGAGGCGGGGAAAGTTCAATCCTTTTGCAACCATCTGGGTTCCAAGAAGAATGTCATATTCGCCGTTTCTGAACTGTTCAAGTTTTTCTACCAGTTCTTCTTTTTTTGTGATTACATCGGTGTCCAGACGGAGGATTTTTGCCTGAGGAAATTTGGCTTTTGTTTCAGCTTCAATGAATTCTGTTCCGAATCCGGATGTTCCAATATCAAGACTTCCGCATTTTGGACAGCTTTGAGGCGGCTGGATTGACCATCCGCAGTAGTGACATTTAAGGCGGTTTTCTCCTTTGTGATAAGTCATGGGAACTGAACAGTTCTTGCAGGTGATTTCGTTACTGCAGGTTCGGCAGGTAAAGTAATGGGTAAAACCACGGCGGTTCAAAAAAAGGATGGCCTGTTTTTTCTGTTCAAGAGTCTTGTTGATTTCATCTTCAAGGGGACGGGAAATACAACCGCCGTCTGCGTTTTTGAAAAGGTTCAGGTTGATTGTATTTATGTGCGGCATGGCGCCGCCTGCCAGGCGGACAGAAAGTGTATGTGCTTTTATTGTTCCTTTACTCATACCATGCCATGCTTCAACGCTTGGAGTCGCACTTCCCATTACAAGAGGAAAGTTTTCAGTAACTGCTCTGTGCATTGCAACCTGGCGGGCATGGTAACGGGGAGTAGTTCCCGATTTATAAGAGCCGTCATGTTCTTCGTCAATAATGATTAATCCAAGATCTGGTACTGGGGCAAAAACGGCACTTCGGGCTCCCACAACAACACGTGCCTGTCTGTTTTGAATTCTGTGCCATTCGTTCAGGCGGCGGCTTGGAGTAAGGCCTGAATGTAAAATAGCTGCAGTGTCACCGAATCGGTTTACAATGTCCTGACTTACCTGGCTTGTAAGCCCGATTTCCGGAACCAGGTAAATAACGCCTTTTCCCTGCTGGAGAACTTTTTCTGCAACAGAAAGAAAAACTTCAGTTTTTCCGGAACCAGTTGGTCCGTAAAGATAATGGAACTGACCGCTTTTTCCGGATGAAGAAAGAATTTCATCAACTGCCGTCTGCTGTTCTTGTGAAAGTTCATTTCGCTTTATTTCATCTGCAAGTTCTGCTTCAAAAGCAAATCCACCGGCAGAAGTTTCCCTGCGGCCGGAAGGAATCATGGCAAAAACTGCTTCTCCGAATGTACAAAGATAATATCTTGCAATCCACCTGGCAGTTTCAATAAGTTCCGGCCCGAAAAGTGGTTCCGTGTCCAGCACCTTTTTTACAGGCCGGACTTTTTCAGGCGGCACAGCACAGGTTTCAGGAAAATCATCATATACGGCTGTAATGAAGCCTGTGGTTTTTCTGTTTCCGAACATGATTTCTGCACGTTTTCCGATTTCAGGTTTGTTTTCTTTTTCCGCTTTTTTCGGATCTTTAAGAGGAACAAAAGAATATGTAAAAGGCTGGTCAACCGGAAGGTTCAGAATCACGTCCAGATACTGCATTTTTTATTCCTGTTTTACGAATTGAAAAGGGCAGCATAGGTTGGCGAAAGTTCTTTCAGTTTAGTTGCGAATGCACGAAGATCATCCCATATTGGCTTTTTTAAGGCAGGATTTTTAAGTACTTCTGCAGGGCTGTAAACAACCATTACAGGAATACCGTTGTAATCAAACCACTGGCCCCGAAGCTGGTCTACAGGAAGTGAAAGGTTCACCTTCGGATTATTTTTTAAAAGGCTGACAGCGGCAACTCGTCCTGAGCATAGAATTAGTTTTGGTTTTATGATTTTAATCTGTGCTTCTATGAATCCGAAACAGGCGTCTGTTTCTTCAGGGTACGGATCTCTGTTCTGAGGCGGAGTACACTTTACTATATTTGTAAGAAAACAGTTCTGTCTGCGGTCAAGCTTTACGGCATTAAGCATTTTATCCATAAGAAGACCTGCGGCACCTGAGAAAGGAACTCCCGATGCATCATCTTCCATGGCAGGTCCGTCTCCGATTACTAAAACTTCTGCTGATTTTGATCCCTGTCCCGGAACAACATTGGTTCGGGTTCTTGCAAGGGAACATCTTGTACAGCGGGCAATTTTAAGTATTACGTCTCCAAGCGACATGCCTTTTAATTCACAATTCACAATGCCTAATTCAGAATTATTTGTGTTATCCTGATTTGAATTTGCTGTTGAAGAAGTAACCTTAATAGGTTGTTTTATTTCAGTTTCGATTATCTGACTCTGAGCCGGAATATTAACTGGTACGGAATTCAATTGTGCATTGTGCATTGTACATTGTGCATTATCTACAAACTCATCATTTTCAAATGCCGGTGTTGTATAACCGTAAACGTTTTGTGAGGCAGTTCTCAGGAGATTATAAATGGTCTGTTTGTCTTCTTTGGTCATTTTTTACTCGCAGAATGTGAAGTTTGACATAAAGAATTCCGGACGAACGGCACACATATTCAGGCGGACTTCCCAGTGAAGGTGAGGACCTGTGGAAAGACCAGTGCTGCCTGATTTACCTATCAGTTCTCCCTGTTTTACCATGTCGCCTTCTTTTGCGTTCAGAGAATCCATATGATAGTAAAGACTGTAAAGACCTGGAAGATGTTCAATGACAACAGTCCATCCTGTAGAAATACGGTTTTCTGCCATTACAACTTTGCCGTCGCCGCAGGCGCGTACTTCGCTTCCTGTTGGAATGCCGTAGTCATTTCCGTAATGAAGGCTTGTGGAAGATTTTCCGTTTGAATATGCATAAATGCGGCGGTCACCAAAATGTGCTGTATAGCGGGTTGATTCGATAGGCGATGTAAAAGGTTTCAGATTGAAAATGTCTGTAGCGATGGAGGTTTCAAGAATTGTATTCAGCTTGTCGATCTGAGCGGCACGTTCAGGTGAGTTGTTTGTCTTGATTGCAGTATTTGCCGCATCAAGTTCAACTGTTTCAGAATGGAATTCACGGGCTTCAAAATAAACTGGCAGTTCGAATTCTTTTGCGCTGTCATCAAGATAGAATGTAACTTTAAGGCTGTAATCGCCTTCATCAAGCCAGGAAGAAAGGGGAAGTCCTGTAAGGAAATCAACTGGAATGGATTTTTTTGAAGGTTTTGTCAGACTGTAAAAAACTGATTTGTCTACCAGTTTTTTATTTTTGTATAACTGAAGGATTGCAGATTTTTCAGATTCAGATCGGGCTTTTTTCAGATTTTTTCCGTACTGGAAAGTCATGCGAACAAAAACAGCATCACCCGGAACAATTTTATCATTGTAATTGACTTTAAGGCTGTATTCTTCGCCATTGTAAACAGCAGCCGCTCCATAAAGAGTGCCTGTGCAAATCAAAGCAATGAGGATAAGTGCAAATCTTTTAATCTGTTTCATTTTCCAGCCCCCTGTTATTTAACTTCCAGTTCACTAATTATCATTTGCGGAGTGATGTTCCCATTATATATGTTTTTGTTTACAGAAAAAAGAACATCACACAGGCTTCCAGGTTTCACTTCTTTGTTCCATTTATCACCTGCACTCCAGAACATGGCAGGGAATTTGTATTTACCGCAGTCAAATGTAAGCTTCAGGTGATAAGGTTCTTTTTTCCCTACAATCATTCCGTCACAGACAGGAAGATTTTTCGAAACAAAAAGCAGTTCATCGTTTTCGTTTCCGTATGGTTCAAACATATCGATTATTTTTAATAAATCCGGAGTAATGTACTCTGCAGGAACTTCGGCATCTACTATGTTTCCAGCTCCTGGTTCTTCAAGATTAAAGCGGGAAGATATCTCTTTTGCCTTTGCCATAAATTCAGGCATTTTATCTTTGGTAAAACTGAATCCCGCGGCTGCATTGTGCCCGCCGTAAGCAATGAAAAAATCTCCGAATTCTTTAAGGAAGTCAGTGGCCACAACTCCGCGGCAGCTTCTCATGCTTCCAGCATAAATACCGTCGTTATCGGTAATGGCAAGAGACGGAACTTCATAAGTATTCATGATTTTGTTGGCAAGAATTCCAGTAACGCCCTTATGGATTTCTTCGTTGAATACAATGCAGAGTTTTCCATTGTGATTAGAAAGGCTTTCCTGTGCCTGACCGGCAGTTTTAAGTGCCGCTTCATTTACCAGGTTCTTTCTCATTTCATTAAGGTCAATGATTTTTGTAGAAAGAATATCACGTTCTTTCGGATCTTCAGAAATAAGAACTTCAAGGGAAAGATTTGACTGTCCCATACGGCCTGAAGCATTAAGGGCAGGAATTACTGTCCACCCAAGATCTTTTGATGTAACGTTATGGAAATCAAGTGAAAGTTTTGCAAAAAGTTCTGCAAGCCCCGGAACAGGACCTTTTGTTCTCATGGATTTCAATGCGGAATTCACAAAAAGCCGGTTTTCATTTTTCATAGGCATAATATCAGCAAGGGCTGCAATGCCTACCAGCTGAAGATCCCGTTCGCGAAGGCTTTCAAGATTCTTGTTTTTTCTCTGTGAAAGTGCATTTACGTATGTAACGAAAAGATTGAAAATGCTGTCCATTACAGTCGGCATGGCTTCATCAGATGAATACTTTGCACTTTTAGAAAGAGAACACAGGTCTTCTGCTTTCTTGTCAGCAAAAACAGGCCAGAACTGTTTTACCTGTTCGCGTAAATCGGCAAATCCAATTTCTATCCCTTTTCCAAAAAGCTGATGGAAAAGGTTTGTGATTCTCTGGTTATCCCAGACATAAATGTAATGCCCCGAAAGGAATGCCGGGAGTCTTGTTTCAGAAATAGCAGTAATTCCCGGAATGATTTTTTCACGGATTTCCCGGTGTTTTGTAAGGTTTCTGATTTTTGTACAGGTGATGTAGCAGCAGTTTTCTTCAGCACTTTCTTCTATATTAAGGAGGCAGATTTCGCTTTTGTAGAAATCACTTGAAGAAAATCGGAGGGCGCTTACAAGTTTGTAGCTTACAGCGGCGCCAGAAATGCCGTCAAAAGGGTAGCCTGAATCAGAACATTTAGGGTCAATTACTGCTACGGCGTCAGGAGTAAGTTCCGGCGGGTTATGATGGTCTGTTACGATTACATCAATTCCAAGCTCTGCCGCATGCTGGATTTCCGGTGCATTTGAAATACCGCAGTCCACTGTAATGATTAAAGTGCCGTTGTCTTTGGCGAAATCATCTACGGCTTCCATGGAAAGTCCGTAAGCCTCTTCGGCAAGGGGAAGTCTCCATGAAACGTCAAGGCCCATACTTTTAAGCTGCGAGTAAAGGATTGCTGTACTTGTAATACCGTCTACGTCACGGTCACCAAAAATCAGGACTTTTTCGCCTTCTTCACAGGCGGCAAGAATACGGTCAACGGCGTCTTCCATTTGTGAAAAAAGGAAGGGATTATGTTCAAACCGGATATCATCTTCCATAAAATACAGAAGATCTTCGGCTTTTGTTACGCCACGGCGGACAAAAATGGACGCAAGAAGCTGATCCATGCCGAATTTCTGACAAAGAGGGGTCACCTCCGCCAGAGTCACAGGAGTTTTTGTATATGTCATTTCTATAGTTCCCAAAGGGTAATAAATAATGCTGTAAGCAGGCTTTCCCTGGCACAGACATTAATACTTTTTAGTGAAACTCAATTTTATAAAACACAGTATAAACATTACTCCCGTCGTTTTTACAAAGTGTCTGGCAACGCTAGCTAGCGTCGCTCCATGTGAAGCGCGGATAGGAAACTATCAAGCCGCGCTTCAAATGCTGCCAGCCCTTTGCAAACTCCTCGCGTAATGTTTATAACAAAATTCATCAATCAGGAGTTTCACTAAATATTATTTATATCTTCTTATATATAAGTTTACCATATTCTGCCCTCTTTGTGTCGTATTTCAGGGCTTTTTTTATCAAATCGGCAGCAGGAGCAAGGCATTCTTTGTTTTTACCGAATACTTCCATAATAAGGTCACCTTTAGAAACCTTGTCTCCCTGGATTTTATGAAGAATCAGACCGGCATCCGGGCATACAGCATCTGTTGTCTTACTTCGTCCAACCCCAAGCCCAACGCCGGTAATTCCAAGTCCGTAAGCATCAATAGTGATATATCCGTCTTCTTCCGCAAAGATTTCAGTTTTATAAGGGCTTCGTCTTGTGTTGTAGTCTTTTTCAAGCTGTTTTACATCGCCGCCCTGCATTTCCACGTTTTTAAGGAATACTTTGTAGGCATCGCCTGATTCAACGGCTTTTTTACAAAGTTCAAGCCCTTCTTCACGGCTTTTTGCAATTTCCCCAAGAACCAGCATTTCGGCACCAAGTTCGTAAGTCAGTTCCATAACGTCCGAAGGACCTTTCCCTTTAAGGCAGTCAATTGTTTCTTCAATCTCAAGGAAGTTTCCGATTTTGCGTCCTAAAGGAGTATTCATGTTGGTAAGGAATGCGGAAGCCTTTTTACCCATGGCTTTCACAGTATTTACAAGGCTTCTTGCAAGAAGTTCTGCATCCTCTGTTGATTTCATAAAGGCGCCGCTACCGAATTTTACGTCAAAAACAAGGCCGTCACTTCCTTCGGCCACTTTCTTTGAAAGAATGCTTGCCGTAATAAGCGGAATTGATTCGACAGTACCAGTAACGTCCCGGAGGGCGTAAAGAATTTTATCTGCCGGAGCGATTTTTTCAGTCTGACCTGTCATGGCATAGTTGTTTTCTGCAATAAATGAAGCAAACTCGTCTTCTGAAAGGTTTGTTCGGTAACCTTTTATGGATTCAAGCTTGTCCAGAGTTCCACCGGTGTGTCCAAGGGCGCGGCCGCTCATCATAGGATCCTGAAGTCCGCAGGCTGCCACGATTGGAGCCAGAGGAAGACTGATTTTGTCTCCAACGCCGCCGGTTGAATGTTTGTCTACAAAGACGCCGTGGAGAGCCGGGTTTTTCTTTGCGTAAAAATCCATTACGTCGCCTGAATAAAGCATGGCGTTAGTCAGGTGTGCAGTTTCTTCTGCAGTCATTCCGTTAAAAAATATTGCCATTAAAAAGGCACTCATCTGGTAGTCCGGGATAGATTTATCAGTACATCCTTTCACCATAAATTCAATTTCTTCTTTTGAAAGTGTAGTGTCGCCTGTAAGAGTGCGGTTTCCCTTTGAATCAGTAATAAAAATACCGCGTTTTTTAGCAATAATATCTGTTGCGCGCATAAAATCCTCCCAAGAATTGATATTTAATTATATAACAAAACTGGAGAAATTGGAAAAAATAATTAGGTGAGGGGGAAAGCCATACGACCTTTGGTCGTTTGCCTAGAGGAAATTATTTAAGTCGCCGCTAACGCGGCTTGGGCATCCCCCTGGTCGGCACTGCGTTGCCTCCACACCCCCTTCTCCTGGGGCTCTGCCCCAAGCCCCGAAAAGTACCTTAAAAAATGCCCATTCCTGTTCGTAATGTATTCAAAGGGCCGCTGGCACATTTTTCTGCCAGGTCAAAGACTATCTGTTTGATCTGAAAGTAGCTTGCCTGATCCAAAGGCATGTTTCGGGAAACCGAGGCCGGAAGATTTGTTATAGAAGAAAGATAGTTTAAACCCATTCTTGAAAGAGGGAATTTTGTTCCCTGTGTGCTTCCTGCACATTCGGGGCAGATAAAAGTACTGTTATAGGAACTGAAATATATGGTGTCAGGAACAGAAACCTGTTCCTGAGAAGGATTTCCAAACATTTCTTCAAGAAGGCGTACTTTTTCTGGTTTCTGATTTTCGCTCTCCAGACTAAAAGTTTTTCCGCAGGATTCACATTCTTCTGTGTCGGGAAGAAGTCCCGACAGATGGACAAAACGCCAGAGAAAACGGATTAATCCTGCTTTTCCCTGTTCTTCGTTTACAAGTTCCAGCCCGTCAAAAAATCCGTTTAAAAGATTCCAGCAGTTTTCTATGTTTTCGCCGCCGCCTGCACATTCAGTTTTTATTACAAGTTCGGACGCAAGAAGGGCGGCGTAACTTTTATAAAGACTTTCTGTAAAGGTAACGTGATATTTTGAAACTTCGAAATCGCTTATTTTATTCTGGTTTTTTTCAGGAGTTTCATAAATCCACACTTTTCCCGTGTGGAACTGGGCACAAAGGCTCCGGAGTTTGGACTTTGGTCCGCCGTAAAGGCAGGCTTTTACAATTCCCCGGTCTTTTGTCAAAAGTGTGACCAGGGAATTGTTTTCACCAAGAGAGGAAAGAGAAAGAACAACAGCTTCTGTCTGATAGTTACGGTTCAGTTTATTTTCCCTGTCCGTAGTAAGAGTTTGGACCGTGTTTTCTTTCGTAGTGCTTGTTAATGATGTATTCTGGAAGGCGGTCTTCCATTGAAGCTCCATTCAGTCTTGTGAAAGTAGCCATTTTACAGATTTCTTCAAGAACTGTTCCGTTGTAAACTGCTTTGTCAGCGTTTTTTCCCCAGGCAAAAGGACCGTGACCGCCGCAGAGAACCATGTTTACTTCGCTTGGATTCAGGCCCTTTTCTTCAAAGTATTTGATAATCTGGAGACCTGTTTCAAGTTCGTATGCTTTCTGTACGGCTTCTTTTGAAAGGTATGGAGTACAAGGAATGTCTTTCTGAAGGTGGTCTGCGTGAGTTGTTCCGTAAAGGGGAACAGATTTTACAGCCTGTGCCCAGCTTACTGCAAAAGTTGAGTGAGTGTGGATGATTCCGCCGATTTCAGCTCCGCGTTCAAGACCAAATACTTTGTAAAGAACTGCGTGAGTCGGTGTGTCAGAAGAAGGATTCAGTTTTCCTTCAACTTTGTTTCCGTCAACGTCAACAATTACCATTGAGTCGGGAGTAAGTTCCGGGTATGGAACTCCTGAAGGTTTAATGGCGAAAACTCCCTTGTCTTTATCGAAAGCGGAAACGTTTCCCCATGTGTAAAGAGCCAGGTGATTGGCAGGAATAAGCATATTGGCTTCATAAGCCGCCTGTTTAATGTCTGAATACATATTAAAGTCTCCTTAAAATGACTGATATGAATTTATTATATAACAAGTAAATCGTTTAATGAAGTTAGGATTTTTCCTTAAAACACTTCAGGTGAATTGCAGTACCTTTCTCGCTGCTAACAATTTCCAGAGATGAGCCTAAAAGTGAAGCCCGCTCTTTCATGGAACGGAGACCGAAATGATCTTGTTTATACAAAAGTTCTTTCTGAAAATCAAAGCCTGTTCCGTTGTCTGAAATAAGAACTTCTTTTTTTGTAATGGAAATCTGGATTTCTGTGCAGCCTGAATGATTTACAGCATTATTAACTGCTTCCTGAATGATTCTGAAAAGATTCAATTTGTTTTTTGTTTTCATTTTTGCAAATGGACTTTCAGAATCAAAAAGATATGAACATTTTATTCCCGAAGATTTTTTTATGTTATGACAAAGTTCGGCGATAATCCAGTCCAGATTCTGTTTTTCAAAATCCGGCGGAAAAAGATTCTGACATATTGAGCGAATTTCAATAATATTTGATTTTGATTTTTCAAGAATTTCGTTCAGATTTTCTTTTATAAGGGTTTACTTCAAACCTTAAATGCGGCGACTCAAGGCTTTAAGGAAACAGAAGGCGGACGTGGCTTGACTCGATGTATTTGTATTTGATGTGACAAAGTATTAGAATTGATGAAAAATATTGACATACGTAATAATACGTATTAGTATGTGATTATGCCGATGACATCTCGTGACAGGTTTAGAACAAGCTATATTAAAACAGGCTGGCTTAAAATAGAGGCAAGATTTTATGGAAAAATATTTTTATCCTGCAATTTTTCATAAGGCAGAGGAAGGTGGTTTTTGGGTATCTTTCCCTGATTTTCCTGAATGCCTTACAGAAGGAGATGATTTGTCACAATCTTATGAAATGGCTTGTGATGCATTAGGTCTTTGCATAACTGATTATCAGAAAGAATCAAAAGTCTTGCCGAAACCATCTTCATTAGATCAAGAGGAAATTCCGGGAGACTCTTATGTTGTTGCTGTTCAGTTCGATATGGGAGAGTACAGGCGAAAGCATAATTCAAAATCTGTAAAAAAGACATTAAGTATTCCCCAGTGGATAAACGAAGAAGCCGTCGCATTGAATATAAATTTCTCTCAGGTTTTGCAGGAAGCTTTATTAGAAAAATTGCACTCTTCTTATTCCATGAAAGGTTGTAATAATCTTGTTGTAATGGAAAAAAAAGAAAAATATGGAAAATAAAGCAGGCTTTATCTGTATCGAACCATGGTATGGAATTCCTGATGCAGAAAACACAGACCACATCTGGGAAAATAAAGCAGGCCTTATTGAACTTGCTCCAGGTGAAAGTTTTGATGCAGTACAGAATATTGTGATTGAATAAATTGACAATTGATAATGGACAATAGACAATAGACAATGGAAAATGGACAATTGTAAAAAAAATGATATCTCTTCGTCAGACTGTCGTCTCTTGAAGAAGATATCATTCTCAATTGTCAATTATCAATTCTTAATTGTGAATTATGCATTATGAATTGTGCATTATTACAGGTTTTCAACTGCAGCTTTTTCTACTGCAAGACCTTTAAGGTAGCGTTCGTAGAAAATGTTGAAGCTTTCAACAAGTTCAGGTTCAGCTTCTGCTGTTGTCTTTTTGCAGCTTCCGAATACTTCTGAATCCAGGAAGTCTGGAAGAACTTTTCCCTTGTTGTCTGCCATGAAGGAAGCAAGAATTGCCATTCCCCATGGTCCGCCTTCGCCGGCAGTTTCCATTGCGCTTACCGGTGTGTGGATAGAAGCTGCCATGTATTTAAGGCCTGCTTCTGTCTTGAAGTAACCGCCGGCTCCGAACATAGAATCAATCGAAACATTTTCATCAAAAAGAATATCCATACCTTTGCGGTTTGCACCAAGGGCTGTGAACATAAGGGAGCGCATGAAGTTTGCAAGAGTGAAGTTACAGTTTTCTGAACGAACAAAAAGTGGGCGTCCTGAATTGAAGCCTGTAATTGTTTCCCCTGAAAGATAGTTGTAGGAAAGAAGTCCGCCAACATCTTTGTCTGCTTCAAGAGATTTTCCAATAAGCTTGTCAAAGAGTTCACCTTTCGAAGCAGAAAATCCCATTGTCTGAACCACTTCATCAAACAGGTTGATCCAGTAGTTGTTTTCTCCTGTACAGTTGTTGCAGTGAACCATAGCAACAGGAATTCCGTCCGGAGTTGTTACAATGTCTATAAGGCCAGGGTATGTTTTCTTAAGGTCTTTATCAAGAACAACCATACTGAAGATAGAAGTTCCGGCAGAAATGTTTCCGGTTTTTACGCGAACAGAGTTTGTTGCAGCCATACCAGTTCCGGCGTCTCCTTCCGGTGGACACATTGGAACTCCTGGAACCAGGTCTCCGTCAGGGTCCAGGAAAGCAGCACCTTTTTCTGTAAGGTTTCCGGCTGCGGCCCCTGCTGGAAGAACTTTTGGGAATACTTCGCTTACATCAAATCCTGTCATTTCTTTGAATGTGGCAGCATATTCAGCTTTGTAGTTTCCTGTATTTCTGTCGATAGGGAACATACCAGAAGCATCGCCTACACCAAGAACTTTTTCGCCTGTAAGCATGTAATGGATGTATCCGGCCAGTGTATATACGTTTTTAATAGAAGAAACATGAGGTTCTTTGTTCAGAATTGCCTGATACAGATGAGAAATGCTCCAGCGTTCAGGAACCGGGAAGTTGAATTTTTCAGAAAGCTCTTTAGAAGCCTGACCTGTAATTGTGTTACGCCATGTGCGGAATGGAACCAGAAGATTGTCATCTTTATCGAAAGCAAGATAACCGTGCATCATTGCTGAAACACCGAAAGCCTTGAAGCTTTTAAGTGTAACGCCGTATTTTTCTTTTACATCTTTTTTCAGGTCTTTGTAACAGGTCTGAAGTCCTTTGTGGATCAGATCCAGGTCGTAAGTCCAGACTCCGTTTACCAGCTGGTTTTCCCATTCAAAACTTCCGCCTGCAACAGGTTCAAATTTTGAGTTGATAAGAACAGCTTTAATACGTGTAGAACCGAATTCAATACCAAGACTTGTCTGGCAGCTTTCAATTTCAGCTTTGATTTCTTCTGTAGTCATGTTTTTTTTCCTCTATTTTGGTTTGTTTTGATTTCAGATATTCATTTTATCACTAAAACAGGTGATTTTGTAGAATAATTATAAACTAGAGATGTTTGTTAGTAAAACGTTTTACTTACGGATAAATCCTTAAAATTGCTCTTAAACCGGATATTTTTTATGCCGATATATAAGTGATGAAAACCGTAACTATTTTATTTGCCCATAAGAACGCAAAATATATGGCCGAACCATGTTTTGGCGGCGTATCTGCCTTTGAAAAAGCCCTGGACTGGGCACATTCCAACAAAAGTGAAAAAGTGATTGTTTTTTCTTTTGATGAAAACAAAAGCCTTGTAGAAAAACTGCTTTCAGGACGTGGTGAACTTGTTTCCAGTCCTGAGTGGAAAGCTGGAAATCTTGTTGTTGAGATGAAAAATGCCGCAGAAAAGACAGGTGCTGAATCAGTTATTTTTGCCTGGGCCGACTGTCCCTTTCTGAACCGGAGCATAACTTCTGAAATTATCACTTCTCATAATGAGTTTCTTTCTGAGTATACTTTTGCAGACGGCTATTCTTACGGTTTTGCTCCTGAAATGATTGATGCAGGAACTCTTGGAATCCTTACAGGTCTTTTTGCTTCCACTTTCAAAAAAGCGTCTGAAGCAGAAATAACACGCACCGCCTTGTATGATCTTTTGAAAACTGACATCAACGCCTTTGAAGTTGAAACTGTCCTTGCCGATGATGATTACCGTCTTTTCCGTTACAGCTTTGATACAGGAAAAAAAGAAAACCTTCTTCAGTGTAAGGCACTTTATGAAAGTCTTTCTGAAGCTGAAAAGAAAGATTTACAAAGTCTTGATGCAGAAGCTGTTTCTGTTCGATGTACAAAAAATCAAAACATTTTGAAAACTGTGCCCGGCTATTACAATATCCAGCTTTCTCCTGTAAGCAGTTCAAAACCAGATTATGTTCCTTCGGACGCTCCTTTGAACCAGGGCGAAAATATGGATACAGAAAAAGCTCTTTTACTTATAGAACAGATTGCGGCTTTTTCCGAAAACGCCGTTGTGAATTTGAGTTATTTGGGAGATCCTGTAAATCATCCTGACCTTGTAAGAATCGTTGAAAAAATCCTTTCATTCACAGGACTTTCAGTTTTTATCGAAACAGATTATATGAGCGAAAACCTTGCCTCGGAACTTAAGGCCGTTTCAGATAGTGCTCTTGAAAGAACAAACGGTTATGAAAAAATCATGATTTCAATAAATCTTGATGCGGCAAGTTCAGGAACTTATGCAAAGCTTCGTGGAAAAAGTGAAGGGGATTTTGAAAAAGCACTTTCCTGTGTGGCAAAGGTTTCAGATCTTTTCCCGGAATCAACTTATCCTCAGTTTACAAGGCTTAATGAAAATGAAGGGGAACTTGAAACTTTTTATCGTTACTGGAATGAAAAATCAAATCCTTCAAAAGGAAATCTGATTATCCAGAAATACAATTCTTTCTGTAAAACTCTTCCAGACAGAAAACCTGCTGACCTTTCGCCTGTTGAAAGAAATGTGTGCTGGCATCTTCGCCGGGATATGAACATTCTTTCAAACGGAGACGTAACATTCTGTCACTGCCTTTATAAAAAAGTGACAGGAAATGTTTTTGAAAAAACTCTTTCTGAAATATGGAAAGAAACTGAAGAAGAAATTAAAAATCAGACTGAAAATAAATATTGTAAAAACTGCGGAGACTGTGATGAATACTATACCTTTAACTTTTAATGAGCATCAGGTTGACAGGACAACAATAGGCGGTAAGGAAAATCTCCCCGTTAATCCAATGAATGTTTCTGTTGTTCTTCTTAATAAAATGGGAAGCCAGTTCAAATTGAAAATTTTTGAAGAACTGATTAAGTGCAATTTTGCTTCCATTATTTCAATTGAGCCTGATACAGGAAATTATAATATCGAAGAAATTTCACATCGGTTTCCTCAGGTAAAATTTATTATTCCGCATGAAAGTGTTACGGACGGGGAATATATCAATATTGCTATGGAAGAAATAACAAGTGAGTTTCTTCTGGTTCTGAAAGATGATCTTTATATTCCGTCTGGAGTTCTTCTTCCGAACCTTGCCGAAAAACTTTTAAAAAATAATTGCATCTGTCTTGCTCCCCGACTTGTTGATTCAAGACGGAATTCACTTCCAATTCATAAAATTCCTTCATCAAAAAAAATGCGTTTTATCGTGGAATCTTTGACACAGGTTCAGGATGATATGAGTACTGTATATCCATTTGATTTTGTAGGAATTTATAACCGCCAGAAATTTATTGATGTTGGCGGTTTTGATTATTCAATAAAATCCCCTTACTGGCAGCTTCTTGATTTTGGAGTCCGTTCCTGGCTTTGGGGCGAAAAAATAAAAATAACAACAGCCCTTCAGCTTTCCTATTCTGTGGAAGAAGCCCCTGTTGAAGACAGTACAGCAAATCTTGATTCACTCCGTTTCTATCTTAAGAACGAACTTCCAAAATACAAGCTTGATCATGCTGTAATAAAAAAATCATCCTTTGGACGTTTTTACCGGCATTCAGGTTGCGGCTGGTTTGAAGCCCGCCGTCAGTTTAAAGATGCCATGAGCTGGCTCGAACAGAATAAATATAAATTTAAAATCGATCTGCAGACTCTTATAGAAAACTGGAATTAGAAAATGAGCGAAAAAAGAAGACCTGTTCGCGGTGTGGTTGTTCAGTGCCGCCTTTCATCATCAAGACTTCCTGGAAAAGCTTTGTATCCTCTTGGAGGAAAACCTCTTGTTCAGTGGACACTTGAAGCCATGAAAAAAGTTCCTGCAGATTTTTATATTCTTGCAACTGATAAAGATTCCTTTTCACAGCTTAAGCCGGTCTGTGATGAAACAGGATATGAATGTTTTGAAGGACCACTTGAAGATGTTCTTGAACGTTTCTGTATGGTTATCCGAAAATTTAATCTTGATACAGTTGTTCGTGCAACGGGGGACAATCCTTTTCTCTTTTATGAAGCGGCTGTGGAATCAGCTGAAGAATTTGATTCATTCCGTGGAACTGAAAAAGAATGTGATTATCTTACCTGGTCAGGTCTTCCTCATGGAAGCGGTGTTGAAATTTTTGACGGTAATGCACTTTTAAAAGCTGCTGGAATGACAGATGACCCTTATGACCATGAACATGCAGGTCCTGCATTATACAGACATAAAGATCATTTTCGCTGTGTATTTGAAAAAGCACCGGAAAAATTCTATGCTCCTGACCTTCGAACAACAGTGGATACTTATGGGGATTATATTAGAGCCATAGCCATTTATAATGGTCTTGCTTCCTTAAAAAGAAATTTTGAAACTGAGACTTCATGTTCTGTAGATGAAATAATGGAAGTTGCAAAAAATCCTGTAATCAGAAAGCCGGTGATTTTTGTTCCTTGCATGAAAAAAGGACATGGAACAGGACATCTTGTCCGCTGCCTGAAGCAGGCGGCGGAGAGAGAAGCATTCATTTATGTTACAGAATCTTCGCCATTGGTTGATGCAGCTCTGGAAAAGGGATTGAGAAAGAATCTTGTTATTTCACGCCTTCCGGAAGAAGGTTTTGACTGTACATATATTGTTGATCCTTTTGAAATGACAAAAGAAGAAGCCTGTTTTTACGGAAAATCAACTCTCATAACAATTGATGACGGTTCCAAGTTTCGGGATAACGCTGATTATGTTCTTGATATCATTCCTTCATTAAAAAGCGATTATAAGTCTAATAAAGAAAATATTGGTTTTCTTGATTTGCCAAATATAAAACGTCCCAAAATAACATCTTCTGATGAACTTAGAAAAATCCTTGTGTGTTTTGGTGGGGAAGATCCTGCAGAACTTGCAGTTCCTGTTGCGGAAAAATTAAAAGAAGTTTTTCCTTTAGGAAAAGAAATTATAGTTATTACAAAGAATCGTCCACAGACAGAAATTTCTGGTTCCATAGATTGTGTTAGTCCTGAAAGTGAAACACGTATTGAGTATATTCCTTATCTCCAGAATCTTAGTGAAGGCCTTGTGAATTTTGATCTGGTTTTCACTCATTATGGTCTTACAGCTTTTGAATCTCTTTCGTCAGGCTGTGGGGTAGTTCTGCTTCCTACTACAAAACTTCATAAAAAACTTGCAGAGAAGTATGATTTTGCAAATTGTTCTGTAAAAAAAATTGACAGAAAATTCATTGAAGAAAACCTGAGAAATAAAAAAATATATAATGAATCTTTTTTTAAATCTATGAACCGGTCTGTAAAATATTCTTCTTTTTTGAATCAGCTTGCTTTTGGAAAGCAGTATCATTGTCCGGTTTGCGGAAAACTTGAAAATGAAAAATCAGCAAAAATAATTTCCAGAAATGAAACAAGGACTTACCGCCGCTGTCCTGAATGCGGAATGATTTATATATCATTTTCCTGCGTTCCAGAAACAAAATATGAAAAAGAATATTTCTTTGAAAGTTATAAAAATCAGTATGGAAAAACCTATAAAGAAGATTTTGAAAATATAAAAGTTTCCTGTGTAAAACGAGTCTCTGAAATCAATAAAATTCTTCTGCCAAAAAATGAGTCTTCTGTTCTGGATATCGGCTGTGCTTACGGACCTTTTTTGAAAGCTGCTTCTGAAAAGGGCTGGAATGTTTATGGCACTGATATTTGTGATGACGCAGTTGAAAGTGTGAAAAATGAACTGGGGTTCAAAGCCTGCGTTTCGGCTTTTCCTGAAATTGATACGGAAAAAGAATTTTGTAAAAAAGAATTTGATGCCGTAACAATGTGGTATGTAATCGAACACTTTCAAAATTTGAAATCCGTTTTAGAAAAAGCGGGAAGTCTTGTAAAAAAAGGAGGCGTCTTTGCTTTTTCAACTCCAAGTGGCCAAGGTGTTTCTGCCGTAACTGATAAAGATCATTTTTATTCAATCAGTCCGACAGATCATTATTCTGTATGGGAACCGTCCCGTGCTAAAAAGATTTTGAAAAAGTTCGGATTCAGCGTTGTAAAGACTGTTTCAACAGGGCATCATCCTGAACGTTTCCCTGAAATAAAAAAGAACGGTGCGAAACCTGGTTCACGTGAATGGGAAAAGGTTATGAAAAAATCTTTACGAAAAAATCTTGGTGACACAGTAGAAATCTACTGTGTGAAAATCTAAGTTTATAAAACTCTGATCAAAACCATATAAACGATTGTTCCGCCAAAAATTGCTACAAGGGAATTGCGCTTCCATTTGTATGCAATGAAGGTAATAAGTATACCTGCAAGGTTTGGAACAAGACTTGCCATGTTTCCTGGCTGGAGATCTTTCAGGCAGTAAACAACAAGGGCAGCCATAACCATTGGCGGAATGTATTTTTCAATAAAGCGGATGAGGGCAGGCGGTTCTTTTTTTGTAAACAGAACAAATGGAAATGCGCGTTCGCAAAGAATAACCAGGGCGATGCAGAAAGTTGCAATAATTGCCTGTGAAAGTGTCAGCTGCATTATTCGTTACCTCCCTGATTTTCTGCGCTTTCGGTAAGTGCTTTTTTATGTTTGGGATAACGTACAAGCGAAATCACTGCCATTCCTAAAGCAAGGGCAATCAGAAGGATATTGTTTGAATCTTTTAAGATTCCAAGTCTCCACATAAGGACAGCACAGAAAGTTGTAAGAAGTCCGACACATGGCGGAAAGAAGTCTCCCGATTTTTCAATCTGGTCTATAAGCAGAACAACAAAAAGGGCAGTGAGTGCAAAATCAACGCCTGCAAAATCAAAAGGAATAAGTGAGCCGGCAACGGCTCCAATCACGCTTCCTAAAAGCCAGTAGCTCTGGTTCAGAATTGCAATTGTAAAATAAAACTTTCCTTTGTTTGCATCTAATGGTGCATCTGTTGTGGTAAGGAGAGAATATGTTTCGTCTGTTAATGCGAAAATCATATAGTATTTCCATTTTCCGCATTCTTTAAATTTTGTGATGAGGGAAAGTCCGTAAACAATGTGACGGATATTTACAAGTGCTTCTGTAATGAGAATCATTGTAAGTGGAATACCTGCGGCAAAAAGTCCTACGGCAATGTACTGGCCGGCGCCGGCGTACATAGTGATGCTCATAATAGGGGCGAGCCACCACGGGTAGCCGGCTGTAGTAAGCATAAGACCGAATGCAATGCCGATGGCAAGGTATCCGAAAAATACAGGCAGAGAGGTTTTCAGTGTCAGAAGAAAATAGTTTTTGTTGGTGCTCATTTTAATTCCCGAAATTATTTATTGTTTTCCAGTTGCTTTTTCAGTTCAAGGCTTACTCTTGTCTGTGGCTGCAGACGCTGTGCAAGCATTTTACTAAGGAAGATTCCGTAAGAGTTATCTGAAGTCTGTAACGGTCGTCCTCATTGATACGGTTCGTGTTATAAAGGTAACTTACCAGGAAGTTTGTGTAAAAGCGGATATCCATTAGACCGTTTCCACAGATGAAGTTTCCTGTTTCCTGATGGCGAAATTATAACATAATGTCTGTTATTGAAAAATACCTGTTTTGGGAGTATTCTATCCGCATCAAAATTTCATTTATTTTAAGGAAGAAATCATGGCATTTGTTGATGAATTATTGAACAAAGCAAAGGCTGCAAACAAAACAATCGTTCTTTGTGAAGGTGAAGATAAACGTGTTGTTGAAGCAGCTTCAAAAATCGTAAAAGACGGAATCGCCAAAATCATTCTTATTGGTTCAGACGACGATATTAAAGCAAGCGGATCAAAGGCAGATCTTTCTGGTGTAACAGTTATTGATCCTGCAAAAGATCCTGACGCAGACAAATATGCTGAACTTCTGTTCAAAGCCCGCGAAGGAAAAATCAACAAAAAGACAGGACTCCCTGAATATGCTGATGTAGCTGCGGCAAAAGCTGCTATTCTTAAAGACCATACAATGTATGGTGCTCTTATTCTTAAAGCAGGGGATGCTGACGGATTCGTTTCCGGCGCATGCCATTCTACTGCTAACACACTTCGCCCGGGACTTCAGGTAATTAAAACAGCTCCTGGATTCAAAACAGTTTCTTCTTGTTTCATCATGGTTGCTCCAGAATGCGGAAACAAATATGTTCCAGAAGGAGTTGCTGTATTTGGTGACTGTGCAATCAACATTGAACCAAGTGCAGAAGAACTTTGTGACATCGCTATTGCTTCAGCAGATACAGCAAAGAAAATTGGTGGAATTGAACCACGTGTAGCAATGCTTTCATTCTCTACAAAAGGTTCTGGAAACGATGCAAAATTCTACGACACAGTTTCAAAAGTTCAGAAAGCTACAGAACTTGCAAAGACAGCCGCTCCAGATTTAGCTCTGGACGGAGAATTCCAGTTTGACGCTGCAGTTGCTCCAGAAGTTGGAGAACTTAAAGCTCCAGGAAGCAAAGTTGCAGGTCACGCAAACACATTTATTTTCCCTAACATCAACGCAGGTAACATCGGTTACAAAATCTGTCAGCGTATGGGCGGCTGGATGGCAATCGGTCCTATCTGTCAGGGCTTTGCAAAACCACTGAACGACCTTAGCCGCGGCTGCTCTGTAGAAGACATAATTGCTACAGTGGCCGTTACTGCTTTACAGGCGTAAAGATGTTACGGTGCTAGTTTGCGAAAGCAAACTAAGTGAACACGCGACAGCGTGTGACTAACTGCACTTCAGGCATAAGTAAAGTGTAAGATTTAATAAAAGGAGGGGGAAGTCTCCCCCTGTCTTAAAAAGAAAAGGGTTGTGAATTTTCACAACGCCTTTTCTTTTTCCGCCACCCCCTCTGCGGGCCTCAGTCGCCGGCCCGCAACGCCCGCTAGGTGAGTAAGGTTGCCCCAAGGTCCTTTTGCAGTGGCTGCTTGTTTTGCGCTATTAAGTATGACATAATTGTTATGAATCTATTTCATAAATTAAAAATATGACTTCTTCGGATTTCAAAAAAGACCTTACAAAATTAACTTCTCTTATTGCTTCAAGAAAAAGTGAAGAAGAAATAAAAAAATCCTATATAGAACTTTCAAAAAAGTACCATCCAGATACGAATGGTAAAAGTGAAGAAGAAAAATTATTCTGTACAGAATGTATGCGGATAATAAATCAGGTTTATGATCGTTTCGAAAAGGGTGATGTTCCGAAACCTGTTGTGCAGAATAACAAAAAAGGTCCTTTCAAATATGTAACATATTTTGGTGAGGAAAAATCCTTCGATGATTACAACGAATTTTTATTCAATTATGGAAAATACTGTTATTATGCGGCAAAGTCCTTTTATGATATGGATGATAAAATGAAAGATGCTTTGACTTATTTAGATGATTGCATAAAAGCCTTTGAAAAGTGGTCTACAAAAAATCAACCTTTAGAACGGATTGAACTTGTTAAGCATTTTTTACAAATGGCTCGAATTTATAAAGCAATGGTAGATGGGAGACTTCAAAGATTAATGAAAGAAATGAAAGATTCTCCATGGGGCCAACAGTATATGAAAAATGAAGGAATAGATTAGTCATCCAATGTTATAATTCTTGGGTCTGCATAAACTTTTATCCTATGTTCCAGCGGGTTATGGAGTTCACCACTCCAGAAGTTTCCCTCGTCGCCAACAGGATTATTATTTTCAAAACGGCAGTCGTTCCAGACCATGAACCAGCTCCAGGTTGCACCGTCTTTGAAACATCTGTCAATTTCAGGAATTGTTCCAGTTTCGCTTAAAGAAATCATTTTTTTTGGAGCAGAAGAATTTTCCTGGCAGGAAGCGGCACTTTTGAATCGTGGCAGCTGACTTGATAAATCAGTTTTTCCATTTCCTGATGCGTAGATGTCTTCTGAGATTATGTCGCAGTATTCGTCTCCAGGGTATAGGTTTTTATCCTGCCCGTTATAAACCCATATTAAATTATCAAGACCTTTTTGATTGAAAAAATATAGAAGCCATCTCCAAAGGGCAATGAAACTCTCGTTTTTGTATTTTCCTTCTTTATTTCCGCAGCCCCACCAGAACCAGGTTCCGCTAGCTTCATGAAGAGGACGCCATAAAACCGGAATATTTTTTTCTTTCAGGACGGTGAGGTAGCCGGCAGCTTTTTCAGCCCCAGTCTTAAGCTGTTTGAATTCTTCGGCATTTTCATCTAGAAGATATATGTCGTTTTTGGGGTCTGATTTTTCAGTGTCATAAGGAATACGAAAATCAGTTTCCCAGCCGTTTTCATTGTGAGCGTAAAAAGAAGTTTTTCCGTTTGAACCTGTAACGTACCAGTGCCAGCAGAAGGTTACGATTCCACCTTTTTTATGCCAGGCTTCTGCTTTTTCAAGTTCCAGGTGTCCGTGACGCTGATGATATTTTCCGTCTTTTCCTAGGATTTCGCTTTTTTCATTTAAAACCGGTTCCGGCAAGGCATTTGCCATATTCATAAGGTCAAAGCCTGCAATAAGAGGATATTTTCCAGTGTCGTGGTGAACAAGTTCCAGACAGTCCACATTGTAATTCCAGGTACAGGTCATCTGTCCTGAAATGATTTTTTTTCCGTAGTTTTCTTGCAAAAAGTTCATAAGTTTTTTTGCTTCCGGTGAAAGCTTGTTCTTCGAAAATGGTGTTGCCATAAAAGACTCCATAAGAAAAGGTAGGATTAAATCAAATAGATTTGTTTATTCAAGTTTAATGAATTACTCCCAGTCACAAAAATGGGTGTGTCAGGACGCTAGTTTGGGGGCCCGCCCCCAAG
>JAHBAD010000094.1 GCA_018385395.1 Treponema sp. | reverse complement strand
TAAATTAACAATTTACATAATCAATATATAATGAAAACTACGAAAACGTTGTAGTAAAATTGACAGGTGAATACAGCGTTTTCTCACTTTCAAAAATCAATCGAGGTCCTTTATGAAATTCGGTTATTATGACGACAAAAGCCGTGAGTATGTAATTACTACTCCGACAACACCGTACCCATGGATTAACTATCTGGGAAATGAAAAATTCTTCTCACTTCTGTCCAATACAGCCGGCGGATACGCATTCTACACTGATGCACGCCTTCGCCGTATTACACGTTACCGCTACAACGATGTTCCACTGGATACAAACGGACGTTATTTTTATATTAAAGATGGAAATACAATCTGGAATCCTGGCTGGCAGCCAACAAAGACAAAACTTGATTACTATGAATGCCGCCATGGTTTCGGCTATTCAAAAATCAGTTCTAAAAAGAACAATATTCAGGCTGATGTACTTTATATGGTTCCAAACGGGGAAAACTGTGAAGTAGAAATGATCACTCTGAAAAACCTGGCACATGAAACAAAGGAAATCTCTCTGGTTTCATTTGTTGAATGGTGTTTCTATAACGGTTCTACAGACTGTGAAAACTTCCAGAGAAACTTCTCTATTGGTGAAGTTGAAATCGATGGAAGTGCAATCTACCATAAATCAGAATACCGTGAACGCCGCAATCACTTTGCATTCTATTCATGTAACGAAAAGATTGACGGATTCGATACAGACCGTGAAACATGGATGGGTCTTTATAATTCTCTGGCAAATCCTCAGACAGTGGTTGATGGAAAATCAGCAAACTCAATTGCAGACGGTTGGTCTCCAATCGCTTCTCACCGCGTAAATGTTACTTTGAATCCTGGTGAAGAAAAAACTTACATTTTCGTTCTTGGTTATGTTGAAAATGATCAGGACAAAAAATGGGCTGCAAAAGCTCCTAAAAATCTTCTTCGCACAAATACAGCTTCCGGCGTAATCAACAAGGAAAAGGCAATTGCCATCCAGAAGAAATTCGCTACAAAGGCTAAAGTTGAAAAAGCATACAAAGAACTGAAAAAGTTCTGGGACGAAACACTTTCTCACTTCACACTCAAAACTGGTGATGAAAAGCTTGACCGCATGGCTCTGTGGAATCAGTACCAGTGTGTTGTTACTTACAACTTTGCCCGCTCTGCTTCTTACTTTGAATCAGGAATCGGTCGTGGTCTTGGTTTCCGCGATACCTCTCAGGATATGCTTGGTGCTGCTCATCAGTTGCCATCTTCTCGCATCCGCGAACGTCTGTTTGACGTTGCTGCAACTCAGTTCCCGGACGGATCATGTTATCATCAGTTCCAGCCACTTACTAAAAAGGGTAATGCTGATATCGGTGGTGGATTCAATGATGACCCACTCTGGCTTGTTCTTGGCGTTGGCCGCTACATCTGCGAAACAGGGGACTCTGCATTCCTTAAAGAAATGGTTCCATTTGACAACTCAGAAACAAACAAAGCAACTCTCTTTGAACACATTAAGAGATCATACAATTTCACTATAAAACACATGGGGCCACATGGCCTTCCTTTAATCGGGCAGGCAGACTGGAACGACTGTCTGAACCTGAACGGATTCTCTACAGATCCTAACGAATCATTCCAGACAACAAGTCACCAGAACGGAAAGAATGCTGAATCTGTAATGATTGCAGAAATGTTCGTTTACGTTACACCAGATTACGTTGCTATGTGTAATCTTATGGGCGATACAGCAGAAGCAGAAAAAGCTCTCAAAGCCTGCAAGAAAATGGAAGCCGCAATCTGTAAAGCAGGTTGGGACGGAGAATGGTACATTCGTGCATATGACCACTTTGGTAACAAAATCGGTTCTAATGAATGTAAAGACGGAAAAATCTTTATTGAAACACAGGGCTTTGGAACAATGGCTAAAGTCGGAAAAGACAAAGGCTATCCTGAAAAAGCTCTGGACAGCGTAAAGAAATATCTGGATTCAGAATACGGTATCTGTATCAACTGGCCTGCATATCAGGATTATCATGTTGAACTTGGTGAAGTTGGTTCATATCCACCAGGATACAAAGAGAACGGCGGTATCTTCTGTCATAACAACCCATGGGTTATTATCGGCGAAGTTGTAAACGGACGTCCTCAGGATGCATGGGAACATTACATCAAAATTGCTCCTGCATTCATTGAAGATAAATCAGAAATCCACCGTACAGAACCTTATGTTTACAGCCAGATGGTTGCCGGTAAAGAAGCACGTCGTTTTGGTGAAGCAAAGAACTCCTGGCTTACAGGTACTGCAGCCTGGAACTTTGTGGCACTTTCACAGTACATCTGTGGGCTTCGCCCAAGTTATGAAGGTCTGGTTGTTGAACCACGTCTTCCAGAACATGTTAAGAAAGCTGCAATGACACGTAAGTTCCGCGGCGTTGAATATAAAATCAGCGTTGTAAACAAGAAAAACGACGGTGAAGTTAAAGTTACTGTAAAAGAAGGCGCCAAAGTAAACGGTACATGCGTTGTACCAAACAAAGGTGTTATGACAGTTAAGGTTAACGTTGTTGTAGAATAATGTGCAAGGGCGTTAAAAAACGCGATGAAGGAGCGTTTTAGTTCGGTGTTCAATATGGAAACTTGCTATGAAAGTTTTCCAATTCAATAAAAAAATCCCCCCCTGCAGATGTGTTTCTGCAGGGATTTTTTTTTGTTGCCGCAGGTGATGCGAAGAATAGAAGAATTTTACAGAATTTTATCAAAACAAAGACAGAATGCGATAATAATCTGGCCGGCGTAATAGTTCAGAAGATTTAAAGCGCGAAGCCGTTTGTGCGGGCGGTGGGCTATGGAGTTTCCGATGGTGATTATGTCGCTGGTCATAAAGAAAAAAGCGCCAAGAGAAAACTGTTTTGCCATATTAGATTTTGTTACTAGCATTTCTGAAAATGAAACACTAAACATGGAAATGACAATCAGAAGATAAACTGTTCCAAGAATTTTTTCGCCTTTTGATGTCCGTTTTCCTTTTTTCAAAATAAATAAAATTGTTGGGGCTGCAATGACTGGAAGCATAATCAGATATGGAATAAGAATGTGATTTTCAATTGTCAGCCAGGTTGTGATATATAGCAGATGACCTGTAACGAAAGCTACGATTCCGGCAAGGTTAAAAAGTTTTGATTTATTTCCTGTGGAAACTTTGCAGACCGCTCTGAAAATATCACCAAGCATGCCAAAGAAAAGTCCAAGACAAATCAGGAACTTCCAGTAATGGAAGTGATTATATAGAAGATTGTCTGATATCAGGGAAACTCCGATAAGTACAAAACAAAAGGCCGCAAGACTTTTAAACCATCCTGCATGAATAAGTCTTCGTTTGTAATCGTAATAAATGAAAAGACTTTCAAAAACAAGACCACAGATGAGAAGTATAAAAACTGCATTCAGGAAAAAATAAGTCATAGGATTTAAGCGGCAAAAAAGAAAGCTGACCCGATTATATAAAGACAGTCGACAGCAAGTCCAATCAGTATAAGAATACATGAAATGATAAACATAAGTACCCCACCTATTTCTATATAATAAAATGATAGCATAAAATGGCCCTAATTGTAAAAACACGTTTTTTCCACTATGCTTTCTTTATGAAAGAACTCGAACTTAAATATGGTTGTAACCCTAACCAGAAACCTGCAAGGGTATTTGTAGAAGAAGGCGATCTTCCAGTTACAGTACTGAACGGAAGACCGGGATACATCAACCTGCTGGACGCACTTAACGGATGGCAGCTTGTAAAAGAACTTAAAGAAGCTACAGGACTTCCTGCTGCAACTTCGTTCAAACATGTTTCACCTGCCGGTGCTGCTGTCGGTCTTCCACTTTCTGACACACTCAAAAAAATCTACTTCACAGACAATGTTGAACTTACTCCACTGGCTTCTGCTTATGCTCGTGCCCGCGGTGCAGACCGCATGTCATCATTTGGTGACTTCATTTCTCTTTCAGACGAATGTGATGAAGCAACAGCTCTTCTTATTAAAAAAGAAGTTTCAGACGGTGTAATTGCTCCTTCATATTCAGACAAAGCTCTTGAAATCCTTAAAGCAAAGAAAAACGGAAATTACTGTGTTCTTCAGATTGACCCAAACTTTGTTCCACCTGCAATAGAAACAAAAATGGTTTTCGGTGTAACTTTCGAACAGGGACACAACTTCCTTAAGATTGACAACTCATGTCTTGAAAACATTGTAACAAAAAACAAGAACCTTTCAGAAGATGATAAACGGAACCTGGTTATTTCTCTCATCGTTCTTAAATACACACAGTCAAACTCAGTTTGTTTCGTAAAAGACGGACAGGCAATCGGTATTGGAGCCGGACAGCAGAGCCGCGTTCACTGTACACGCCTTGCAGGACAGAAAGCCGACAACTGGTGGCTTCGTCAGAGCCCACAGGTTCTAGGTCTTCAGTTCGTAGACGGAATCAAACGTGCTGACCGCGACAATGCAATCGATGTTTACATCGGCGCTGAATACATGGACGTTCTTGCTGAAGGCAAATGGCAGAACATCTTCAAAGTAAAACCTGCCGTATTCACACAGGAAGAAAAAGAAGCCTGGCTTAAACAGAACACAAACGTTGCTGTTGGTTCAGATGCATTCTTCCCATTCGGAGACAACATCGAACGCGCTCGCAAGTCTGGTGTAACTGTTGTAGTTCAGCCGGGGGGATCAGTTCGCGATGATCTGGTAATTGAAGCTGCCGATAACTATAACATGGTTATGGCATTCAACGGCATCAGATTATTCCATCACTAATTTTTCTAAGAAAAATTAGTACCACGAGCTATGACAAAGTTATGATTTAAGACGGAACCTTGGCTCGTGGCCATCACTAATTTGCCATTGGCCGGCGTCTAATACCGATTAGACATTTTAGAGATAATTTATAAAAGTATGATATAATATAAGCAGTCTTTTTTTATTCGGGGACTGCTTTATTTTTTAACGGAGGTCTTCATTTATGTTTAATGGACTTATGCCTTCAGAAGAGCTTATTAAAGATTATTCTCTTGCTGAAAAGAAACAGGTTCCTTATATTGTCCGGGGAAATGTTGTTGTTACAGTTTGTTTTTTCTTTCTTGCTGTAATTCTTGCTATGGGACATATGAAAATTGTTGGACTTGTAACAATTATTCCTTTGGGAGTTCTGATTTCAGCAATGCTTATGCTGAAAAAAGGGCAGTTGTACAAAGGTTCCCACCTTGTTTCTGTAGGCCTTCTTTGTGGCATTGCTCTGATTGGTTTTGTTGCTCCAGCTTTTAATTCGAATCTTGTTCTTTACCGTCAGGCATTATTTGTTGTAGTAATGTGTCTGATTAATATGGTTATTTCTTATCGTCCGAATCAGATTGCTTATTTTTCAATATTTTCTATTGTGCTCTGGTGTGCTTCAGTTGTATTTAGGTACGGATATCTTTTTCAAAGAAATCTAGCAGAGGCTCTTACAAATACAGCCGTTAATACTCTGGCAATTCTTGTTACAAACATAGTAATCATCAATTTCAAAAAGCTTACCAGAAATTTGATGAACAGTTTTGAATCAACCAATGCAACCTCTCAGGCAGTTCTTGCAAAAGTAACGGCAGTGGTTCATGAATCTAAGGAAGGATTGAATATCGGTCAGAAGCTTAAGGATTCTACTGACATTGCCTTAACAAGTGCAGACCGCATTGAAGAACTTTATCAGTTCCTGGATGGAGAAGCAAATAATCTGCATGATCAGGTAAGTATGCTTGATAAAGCAGGAAATAAGGTTGTGGATCAGTCTGAAAAGATGCGCAAAAGTGTTAATCTTCAGACTGCGTCAATTAGCGGAGTTTCAGCTCAGATGGAATTGATGTCTGCAAATATTTCGAATATTAATGAAATTGCAGAAAACCAGAGAAGCGGAATCAATGCAACTATCGAATCACTTTCGGCACAACAGAAACTTCTTGAACGACTTGTGAACCAGGTTGAAAAGGTAAAGAATTCTTCAGATCAGATTGCTGATATTGTTAAGACAATCAACTCTGTTTCTAATCAGACAAAACTTCTTGCCATGAATGCTTCTATTGAAGCGGCTCACGCCGGAATTTCTGGAAAAGGCTTTAGTGTTATTTCTCTGGAAATCAGAAAACTGTCGGAAGAAACTGCAAGAAACGCAGACAAGATTAATGAAACACTTGAAGAAAATGCTGCTATTGTCAGCGAAACAACTGAATCTGTAAATGAGTTCGCTGCTTACACAAAACAAAGTTCTATGGAAATGACCGCAACAATGAAAGCCATAGAAGATATTCTTGCAGGCATTTCAGATATGAATGCAGGTTCTCAGGAAATGCTAAATTCTCTTCAGAATGTTGTTAAGAAATCTGATGAAAATATGGAAATGGTTGAAACTGTTGACCATGAAGTTCGCGGGCAGGGAAGTTCAATTCGTCAGATTTCAGACTTCTCTGAAAAACTTCTTGGCCGTGTAAACGAACTTGAAGAAATGCTTACAAATATTAAAAATGCAGTTACGGAAATAAAAACACATGCCGCAGACAATCAGGCTGTTGCGGAAAAAATTTCAGCTGCAATTAACTAAAATTTTTTAAGGAAGAAAAATGGAATCTAAAGCAAAACAGATTACTGCAATTTGTGTTCATTTTGCCGTTGTAATTATGGAAATTATAGCAATCAGTGTTTCATGGAATAAACAGGGGACACATATGTTTGTGTATTTTACGGAACTTTCTAATATTTTTGGAGCTCTTGTTTGTCTGGTTTATGGGTGCTTCCTTATTTCACAGTTGAGAAATGGGAAAGCAGTTCCTGAATATATGAAAATTTTAAGATTTGTTTCTGCAGGAGCTCTTGCTTTAACCTTCTTTACAGTTATTTTTGTTCTGGCTCCAATCGCGGGCAGTAAGCCTGATTACACAATGTCAGAATCTTATATAGCATATCTGACTCACGATTCAATGATTGTAACTCATACATTAGGACCCCTTTCAGTTATTTTTTCTTTTTTGTTTCTGGATAATTTTGAAACTGACAGGTTCAAGAAAGTATTCTTTGGAATAATTCCTACTGTTCTTTATGTAATTGTTTCTGTAACAATGAATGTTCTGAGAATCTGGGTTGGACCTTACCCGTTCCTTCATGTTTATGAACAGCCGGTATGGGTAAGCATCATGTGGCTTTTTGTGATGACAGGTTTTTCGTTTTTTCTCTGCTTCTGTCTTTGGGCATTGAAGAAGCAGATTAATAAAAAGAAGAGATAAAAAAATTTAACGTTCAACAATTGATTTGTTACGCCAGCTTCCTTTAATCCAGCGGATAATGACGATGATTCCACGAAGGAATTCATCGGCCATTGTTCCCATGAATACACCGGCGGCTCCAAGACCAAAGAGTACGCCGCTGATGTATCCTACCGAAATACCAATGACCCACATAGAAAGCATTCCGATTACAACAGGGAAAATGTAGTCTCCTGCGGCTTTCAAGCTTCCAATCACAATAAGGTTTGAAGTTCGTCCAAGTTCCATAATAATTCCGACCATCATAACCTGGCGTGCAATTACTATTACATCCGGAGTTGCTCCGAAAAGTTTCAGCGACCATGGGCTTAAGAAACAGTTAGCACTTGCCAGAATAAGGGTTACTGGCAAAGTCATAAGGAGGGAACGCATTACACGGCGGTAAGCTGCATCTTCTTTTTCAGCTCCAATCAGATGTCCTGTAATAATCTGAGTAGCCATGGCGACACTGTTTGAAAAGGCAACGTTCAGATTCATAAGTGACTGTGCCATAACTTTTGCGTTTACAGCAGCGGAACCCATAGGATTAATGAATGAGAAAAGAATTGTCTGTGCCAGAGAATAAGCCATGTTTTCTCCTGCCGTTGGAAGCCCGATTTTAAGTTCCTTCCATAATAAAGTGAAGGGAAATGGGCGCAATGTTTTTAGACTAAGTTTTCCTATTTTCAGAACATAGAAAATAATGGTTGCTGCAGTCAGGGCTACAAAACGGCTGAATGATGTTGAAATAGCGGCACCTTTTACTCCAAGTCCAAGCACTTTCCATGGTCCATAAAGGAAAAGCCAGTTTCCAAGAATGTTCAAAAGGTTTACACAAATGGAAATATACATACCAACTTTTGTATAGCCGTTACAGCGGAGAATCTGAACCATAACATTGAATCCCGCCTGCAAAAAGAGACAGCTTCCGACAATTTTTGCATATGCAATGCAGTCTCCCATCATTTCTTCCGGAACTTTAAGAAGACGGAAAAGGAACGGACTTGATAAGACAATTAATATAGAAAGAACTATGCCGATTACAATATTTACAGCGAAACTCAAAGTATAAATCTGGTTCATTTTATCTTCTTGTTTTGCCCCAAGATATTGCGCAACAATTACGTTTGTTGCTGTGGCAATAACATTGAACATAACTATGAACAGAAACATAATCTGGTTTGCATTTCCAACAGCACCTACGGCGATCTGAGAGAATCGGCCCAGCATAACAGTGTCAGCATTATTGATCAGGATGTTCAGAAGCAGTTCAACAAAAATAGGACCTGCAAGAAAAAAAAGCTTTGTATTTTCATCTATGATTTTTTTCGATTTCATAGGTTAATACTCTTCCTATAC
>JAHBAD010000053.1 GCA_018385395.1 Treponema sp. | reverse complement strand
GTAAGTTTTTTACAAGCAGGATTAAATCAAATAAATATCTTTGTTTTAATGAATTACGCGAAGGAACAGAAAATGGTGTATGCCGAGCATTTGAAGCGGGGCTGAATAGTTTCTTTGATCCGCTTCACATGAAGCGAAATATTGAGCGGTCGGCAATACCCATTTTTGTGACTGGGAGTAATTCATTAAACTTGAATAAACAAATCTATTTGATTTAATCCTAGAGATTTATTTCACAAAATTAAGAATCAAAGCTACAGTTGAAATAAAAGTAGTAACAATCGAAATCCATGGGGTAACATTAGAATTAAGCACATAACTCATTCGATTCGATTTTGCTTCAATTGTTGTTTCAGGAAGGATAGCATCCCCCTTCTTCATTTTATTTCCCTGTGAATCAGTAATTATTATAGCATCTTTTGAGTTTCGGCTTTTCTCAAAACCACCGGCAAGAGCAATGTAATACTCCCATCCGCGGTCTGGAATATATGGATAACGTCCAGGAGCATGAACAGCACCTGAAACAGTAACATAATAAAGTTTGAAAGGAATTCTCAAGGTATCATAAGGCTGAACAACTTCCTCAGAGAAATAACTTCTGTCAAAAAGAATCTTATTGATATCAATAGGAATGATTTCATTTCCGCGTACAATATATGCATTTTCAAGGTCTGCATTTGACGCAAATGCACCAGCATTATTTCTTATAAGATATGCATAGTTTGTACCGTCATCATATCGAACTGAAATTTTATCCATTTCAGCAGCAGAAACAGAAGAACCTTTTCCTGCACTTCGTAAAGCCCCTTCAATAAACATAACAGGTTTAAGATCTGTTATAGAAGAAACGTATACTCTGTCATGATCTTCCAGATTGAAGTTTTCCGAAATATTTTCGCCTTTAAGGTACAGTGTATGTGTTACATTTCTATTTACCAAATAGCGGACAAGCTCAATACGGTCAGTATCAGCAAAATCTGTAAGGCCGCCGCCATAATATTCAATAAGGTCTTTAAGGTTTTCGCCTTCAAGAAGTTCATAAACACCAGGACGTTCTACGGCACCTGAAACAGTTACTTTGCGGTCCACACGTTTAACAGTTACTGTCTCACCGGCTTTAATATAAGGGTTCTGTGACATATCACCGAAACGCTTTGCCTTAAAAAGATCGTAAACCTTTTTTGTTCCGTCAACGGCAGTTACTTCAACATTACGTACAGAAGCATAATCTGTTAAAACAGGCGAATTAGCTTCCGAAGCGTCCAGAGCATCTGTTCTGAGAACTGACGAAAGGCGTACCATTGGCCAGGCCGAACGTTCAAATGACTGAACGACTTCACCTGTTACAAAAATTGTATTGTAAGACTGCTGGAACGGAACATGCATGATGTCTCCGTCTTCAACAAAATAATCACTTACAAAAGTTTCATTATATATGATTTTTTCAGCATCAATTCCAAGAAGTTCATCTCCGCGTTCAACATAAACATTTGCCAGGTCTGAATAATTATTGAACATACCTTTATGAGCACGTACAAAATTTGCATAGTTTGTACCCGGAAGGAATGTAACTGCCATTTTCTGCAGTGTATTCGGATTCAAGTCAGCATCGGAATAAACACCATTGTTTTCTGTCATAGGTAAACCAATGATTCCTTCTACAGTGATGTAATGCTTTTCACTTGTAAGGCCTGCAACATTGATTGAGTCATGATTAAAAAGAACAAAGTTCTCTGCAATATTTTTTTCATCAAGATAAATTGTTTTCCCGCTGTCTCCTTTTTCACCTTCCATAAAACGGCTCAATGAAATTCTTGAAGGATCAGCCAGGTCTGTAAGGCCGTTACCGTAAACTTCAATAAGTTCCTTAAGGTTTTCACCTTTCATAAGTTCATAAGTACCGGGCCGCTCTACAGCACCTGAAACAGTAACCTTTCTCTTTATGCGGCTTAAAGTAATAATATCACCAGGTCTTACATAAGGGTCCTGTGAAAGGTCCCCCAAACGTTCTGCCTTGAAAAGATCATAAGTTCTTTTTCTTCCGTTTGCAGAAATAACTTCAATATCTCTTACCGAGGAATAATCCGTTGTACAGCCCTTTACAACAGATGAAAGACGAGAAAGAGCCCATGCTTCCTTAATCTGAGTCTGATTTACCTCACCGTTAATTGTAACCTGGAAAACAGACGGACTCATCAGAACAAACTGAACACCACTTAACGGGTAGTTTTTGGAAACAATATCTTCTACCTGTTTCTTAAGCTGAAGGAAAGTCATTCCGGAAACATTAAGAACAGCAAGATTTGCAACACGGAATTTATATGTTGAATCTACAGAAACAGTGTATGTTACAGGGGAAGTTCCAGCAGCAAATGCCAGAGTATAAACATCACCTGCTGTTACAGGATAATCACCTGAAGACATGGCAAGCTGTGGTGTCGGAGTAAGGCTTCTGGCGCCTACTGAAGTTTCCGAAACAAATTTTGAAATATCTGTTTCACCCGTAATTTCTGAAACACCATTTGATGCTGATATTTTTGACTGGGCAAAAACCGCCCATGATCCTGTAAGAACTGAAAAAATAATAAAGGCAGTAACTTTTCTTCCGATTTTCATATCAAACCTTTTTGAATTATTTAGATTTTTTTGCAGGCTTCAGTTTTGCCATAGCTTCTTCATCATTTTTAATGTTTTTGATTGCATTAAAAAGAAATGCCAGGAATACTGAAATAAAAAATCCTGCAAAAGTGATTATGATACAGAGCTTTCCGCGGCTCGGTTTTGATTTCATGTCAGGAACATTTGCTTTGTCCAGAATCTGGAATACAGGCTTTTCACTTGCAAGGTTAATCTTTGTAAGTTCAAGCTGTGTTTTAAGCTGTTTGTAAATCTGCTGCTGGGCATCAAGTTCAAGTTTCAGAAGATTAGTCTGAAGAGAAATAGCTTCCATATTTCTTGATGAATAAACATTTGAAACGCTGTATTCTACATCACTGATTTCATTCTGAAGATCTACAATCTTGTTTTTTGTAAGTTCGATGTTTTCTTCAAGATTCTTTTTTTCAAGGATATTTTTATCAAGACCAAGTTCAAGGAATTTTTCTTCAAGTTTTTCAACACAGAAATCTACAACTTCGCAGGCAAAAACAGGATCAATATCAGTAAAACTTACCGTAAATACACCTGTATCTTTATCATAATTTGCATCAAGAACTTCTTTAAGAGCTTTACGTGAATTTGCCCGTGGAGATTTTTCGATTTCCCATTTTTCAATTAATCCAAAACGGTCTGTCACCATATCAAGAAAGCTGTCACTTTTAATAAGGTATGTTGCAAGAGCACTATTTGATGATCCGGTTGAAACACCTGCAAGTCCTGCAAGGCTTCCAAGACCAGATGCACTTATCATACTTGAAATTGAAGAAGATCCCGAATCCCCATCCATAATGAGCATGGTTGCTTTTGGAGTAAATTTATTTGGAAGAGGTGATTTTTCAGAAGGAAGTTTCAGACTCAGAATTGAAAAAACAACTGCTATAAATGCTGCACCAAAAGTTGTAAGAATTATAAGCCATTTATATCTTAAAAGGACGGCAAGAAGATCAATAAGAGAAATTTCTTCATCTTCTTTCTGCATAGTTGATTCATTTTTTACTTCTTTCTCCATTTTTATCCCTTCAAAAATTTTATTTCTATTATAGAATACTACTATAAAAAATCCTTCAAAACAATATAAAAACACCAATACCTTTAAAACTTGACGGCAGAAAATATCAATGTTAGAATAATCCAATGGGGTTTTATTAACCTTATAAAATAGGAGATGTATCTTGAATATTGATTCTTTTGCAGGCGTTCCTCTCTTAGTCACTGCTTCCGTTGGAGTACTTCTGATTATTTCTTTCATGATTGCAAAATTAAGGAATACAGCAAAACCAAGTTTCGTACTGTATCTTTCAGCCGGAATTCTGGTGACAGGTGCTCTCTACACTTATTTCAACCGACAGTTCATTTATCTGGTATTCATAATTCTTATTACCGAATGTATTCTTTTCCTGTATTCTATTATCATTGCATTCAGCAATCCTCAGAAAAAAGAAGATAAAAAACAAGCTAAACGGCTTGCTGAATTAAGAATGAATATGGATGCAAATACTGTATCCAACGAAGCTCTTCAGGCAGAAAAAGCACGTTTCAATAGAATTATGGACGTAAACAAGGACCTTATCGCTAAGGCATCTTCCTTCTTCACAACAGAAAATAGTATGGAGCAGTTCCTTGATTACTGTAACAAACTTCTTTCTGAAAAAGTTGAAGCTGATGGATGTATTATCCTTATGGCTGATGATTTTGATAATCTCCTTGCAGTACGCTCATTTAAGGGAACATTCCCTCCACCATACAAACTTCCTGACGACCTGCCGCACAAGCCTCTCCGTGTTGAAACCAACATGCGCTTTGCCCAGTTCCCTCTTCAGGATAACATCTTTGGAGAAATTGCTTCGGCTGGAGAATCTCTTTTAGTTACAGATTCTGTAAAAGAACCAAGAATCTATCAGAACGGACCTGAAGACTTCCTTAAATGTGGCAGTTATATTTTTGTACCAATCAAACAACAGGAAGGCGTTGCCGGTGTTGTTGCACTTTCACGTGATCCTGAAAAACCAAAATTCACTCAGAAAGATCTGGAAACAGCAGAAATCGTTACAGATGCAACTGCAACTGCAATGAAACCTCTTTACAGCTTCCTGAACTTTGCTGAACATAAAAAACTTACTCAAGGTGGCGACATCGCTACAAAGATTCAGAAAGACCTTATTCCGTCAAAGCTTCCTGTTATTCCGGGAGTTGGAATCGGATGTTTCACTTCACCTGCAGAAAATGTTTGTGGTGACTTCTATGATATTGTTGTTTCAAGAAAAGACCGTATTTCTTTCATTGTTGGTGACGTTGCAGGAAAAGGCATGAACTCTCTTACAATCATGCTGATGATCCGTTCAATTCTCCGCCTGATTGTAAACACTCCTCAGAGTGCCGCAACAATCCTTAACTGGGCTAACCGGGGTATCTGTAACGAAACAATGAAAATCGACCATTTTGCTTCTGTAGCTCTCGTAAACTACAACAGTCTTACAAAACAGGCTCAGGTTGCAACTTGTGGTAACAACACTGTTATTCTTTATACTGCAGCATCAAGATCAATTAAAACTATTTCAATGATGACTGAACCAATGGGTGTAGAAAAAGAAATTGAATATACAGATATTGATCTTCAGCTTGAATCAGGGGACATCCTTGTAGCCTGTACAGACGGTGTAATTGAATCCCTGGATGATAATGGTGTACAATATTCTTCTGCAAAACTTGAAAAAGTAATTGCTTCTCATGCACATGAGAGTGCTAAAAATATTTCAAACCGTGTAAAAGACGATTTGAAAAAATACATTGGATCAAATCAGCAGTTCGATGATACAAGTTTACTTGTAATCAAAGTAGAATAATAAGACTGAATAAAGGAGCTTAATTATGGAACTGAAAATTCGCAAGAACGGAGATGTTTATATCATTGATGTAAACGGCGAAATGGATCTTTACAACTCATACAAGCTCAAGGAACTTGTAATGAAGATGCTCGAAAAAAATGTAAAGAATTTCGTCATTAATCTGGAACAGGTAGATTACATTGACTCATCTGGAATTGGTGCACTTATTTATATTTGTTCAACAATCAAGAAGATGAATCTCAAACTGGCCATTTCAAATATTCATGGTTCGGTTAAAAAAGTTATTGAACTTACAAAACTTATGGGTTACTTCCCTATTGCCAACAGCGTAGAAGAAGGACTTCTGATGGTTAAGGAGTAGAGATTAAATGGAACAGGAATTCAAAGAACTTCGCTCAGACGAAAACGATCCTCTTTTCGATAAAACAAACATGCTTAAGAAGGAATTTCCTTCGGACTTCAGACAGATTCGTTATTTCACTCTGCTCATTGTTCAGTCTGCTCCAACAGAAATTAAAGAACTGAACCTGCTTGAACAGCAGATTTCTGAAGTTATTAAAAATGCAGTTAAACACGGAAATCACTGTGATATTAATAAAAAAGTTACAGTCTGGTATTCTTTCAGCCCTACACACGCTCATATCATCGTTCAGGATGAAGGTGAAGGGTTCACAGACCTTGAAAAATGGAATGACTTCAACAGAAAACGTCTTGATTGTCTCCATAAAAATGACTTTATGGAATTGGCAAACTATGTTTCTTTCCGTACAAAAGAATCAGACAGCCAGGATGGTGGTAACGCCCTTTTTGCTGCCCTTGAATACTGGAACGGTGGCTTTGTATACAACGGAAAGAGAAACGCTGTTGCAATGCTCAAAAAATACCAGACCAAACACCGTGCTTTACGCGACGGAGAATAGTTTTTAGCTGAAGATATAATAAAGGCTGTTCATGAAGTGCACCCCTAAAGTTGGACAGATAAAGTTCAATTTTAGGAGGTGCATTTTTTTTATTTTAACAATTTATTAAAATATTTTACATTTAGGTAATTTTAGTTTATAATTTAATTAAATTTAATTTTTTAAATTACTTGGAGAAAATTATGAAAAGATTGTTTATTGTTTTATCAATCCTCATTTCAGGGTCTTTTATTTTTGCGGCTCCGAAATCGGTAGAAGCTCAGAAAGTTATGGATTTCTTTTCATCAATTTATGGTAAACAGACAGTTTCCGGTCAGATGGATTTAACCTGGGCCGATTCAGTTGACATGGCTGACCGCATTTTTAAAGACACCGGAAAATATCCTGTAATTATGGGATATGATTTTTTGAATTATACACCAAAGTCTGGCGAAGGCATTATGCAGATTGAAGAAGCCATTAAATGGTATAAGGGAGAATATAATTATGATAAATCCTATACCGGCCATAAAGGTGGGCTTGTAACATTTACTTGGCACTGGCGTGCAGGAAGGGAAAAACAGTTTTATTCAAATCAGACTAAATTCAGAATCCCTTTTAAAGATGGTAAACTTGATGAATCAGCCTCTGAATATAACCAGATGAAAAGACAGATGGATACAATTGCAAAAGAACTAAACCGACTGAAGGATGCCGGAGTACCTGTTTTATGGAGACCTTTACATGAAGCAAGCGGAAAATGGTTCTGGTGGGGAGCTAGTGGGTCTGAAGCTTATAAAGCTTTATGGCAGTTTATGTACACTTATTATACTGAAGAAAAAGGACTTGATAATTTGATTTGGGTCTGGAACGGACAGAACAAAGACTGGTATCCTGGGGATGAATATGTTGATATTACAGGTGAAGATATTTATGCCAATGATCATGAAAGTCAGAAAAAGAAATATATGGAATGTAAAGCCTCTTCAAAAGGAAAAAAAATGGTTGCTCTGACTGAATGTGGAAGAATTCCCGATCCTGAAAAATGTACAGAAGATGATGTTCCATGGCTTTATTTTATGGTTTGGAATGATAAAACTGTTAGCGGAGCCTGGACAAATGAGGATTTCTGGTCCAGTGAAAAAGTAAATAGTCTTGAACTAAAAAAGAAGGTTTATGATTCTGAAAAAGTGATTACTTTGGATGAGTTTAAAGATCTTCTTTAGTTGACGACTCATAATTTTATTAGTATATTTTTAATATATTTAATGGGGATGTCCCGGTTTCGACGGAATTGGGAATGCATTTACTGCAAGTGAGAGTGAAGGTTCTCTAAACTGACAAAAAAATAACTGCAAAACGTAGAGAAGAAGAAGAATCTTCTGTTGAACAGTTCGCTCTCGCAGCTTAGTCTGCTTAGCGCGGAACTTTCGGGGTGCTGTTCCTAACACCGGAATGTTCTGTCACTAACAGGGACTTGGTTTGGACTGTTTCTGATCGGCCCAGACGACTTTATTAATCAGAATAAGGAGGCGACGCTTGTTATGCTGCTACCGGCTCCCGACAAATACCTCGCATAACTAAACTTGTAGATGTATCTGGATTACTTTTTCGGACGGGGGTTCAATTCCCCCCATCTCCATCTTAAAAAAAAGAAAAAGACTGCTTTTTAGCAGTCTTTTTTTTTACTAAAAAAGTTTGAGATTGAAGAAAAAGGCGTCCGAAAAAGGTAATTTTGAGGATGGACGCGAAATGAATGCCAACCACCTGCCTTTATATTCAATCATTACTTTATTGTATGAAAAGAAACAAATCACTATAATAGAAAAATCTATAAATTTATAATTTAAGGAAGGAATCATTATGGCATTGGACGAAAAATTACAGATTGTACGCCACAGCTGTGCACACGTAATGGCAGAAGCAGTTCTGCATCTGTACCCAAACACAAAAATCGCAATTGGTCCTGCTATTGATACCGGATTTTACTATGACTTCGATTTCGGCGAAGTTAAAATCTCTGATGCAGATTTTGGCGCTATCGAAAAAGAAATGAGAAAAATCCTTGCAGGAAACCACGATTTCGTATGCAAGGAAGTCACTAAAGAAGAAGCACTAAAACTCTTCGCTGACCAGCCTTACAAGATCGAACTGATTAACGATCTGCCTGATGGCGAAAAAATCACAACATACGAACAGGACGGTTACCTGGACCTGTGCCGTGGACCACACGTAGCCAACACTAAAGAAATCAACGGACAGGCTTTCAAACTTGAAAAACTTGCAGGTGCTTACTGGCGCGGGGATTCAAGCAAAACAATGCTCACACGTATTTACGCTCTTTGTTTTGCAAAACCAAATGATCTTAAAGATTATCTTGCAATGATCGCAGAAGCTGAAAAACGTGACCATCGTAAACTTGGTCAGGAAATGGATCTTTTCCACCTGGACCCTGAAGATCCTGGTCAGATTTTCTGGCACCCTAATGGATGGACAATCTACACTACTATGCAGGATTACATGCGTAAAATGGTACGCCGCGACGGATATCAGGAAGTTAATACTCCTGCAATTATGCCTCGTACTCTCTGGGAACGTTCAGGACACTGGGGACACTACCAGCAGAACATGTTCATTACAGAATCTGAAAAACGTATGTTCGCTATCAAACCAATGAACTGTCCTGGTGCTCTTGAAATTTTCAAAAGCCGTCAGCGTTCATACAAAGATCTTCCACTGCGACTTGCAGAATTCGGTCACGATGTTCGTAACGAACCGTCTGGAACCCTTCATGGTGTAATGCGTGTTCGTGGCTTTGTTCAGGATGACGCACATATTCTTTGTACAGAAGAACAGGTTGGTGCAGAAGTTGCAAAATTCTGTAAGCTTCTAAAAACTGTTTACCATGACTTTGGTTTTGACGACCTGGTTGTTAAATTTTCAACAATGCCTGAAGATCATGTTGGTGACCTGGCAACCTGGGAACGTGCCGAAAAAGCTCTTGCTGACGCATGTCACAACGCCGGACTTGATTTCGAACTTCAGCCAGGTGAAGGTGCCTTCTACGGTCCAAAACTTGAATTCAAGCTTTACGACTGTCTGGGACGCGAATGGCAGTGTGGTACAATCCAGGCTGACTTCCAGCTTCCAAGTGCAGAACGCCTTGATGCAACATACATCGGAGCTGACGGACAGAAACATCACCCTGTAATGCTTCACCGTGCAATTCTTGGAAGTTTTGAACGCTTCCTTGGCATTCTGATTGAAAACTTTGCAGGTGCCTTCCCTACATGGCTGGCATTTGAACAGGCTGCAGTTGTTCCTGTAGGAAATGATTTTGTTGACTACGCAAAAGAAGTAAACGATATTCTTACAGCTAATGACATCCGTTCAAACGCTTACCTTAACGATAATAATATGCGTCAGAAAATCAAGGTGATTACTAAAGAACACAAAACACCATACATTCTGGTTGTTGGTGAAAACGAACAGAAAGAAAAAACTGTAACTGTACGTTTCCGCCAGTCAAGCGGACTTGAACAGAAAACAATGAAGATTGAAGAATTCGTTGCTTACGTTCAGGACAAAGTAAACAACCATGTAATTGGAATCTAAAAAGAAAGCGGCGATTTTTATCGCCGCTTTCTTTTTATCTTATCAGCAAAACCGCTGCTTTTCGATAATATTCTTCCGGTAAATATTCTGCAAGAATTTTGATCAGTGAATCAGCAAAAAGGTAACAATCATTCTTTTGTGAAATAATTGCAAGATCGTAAAAGCCTTTCCATAAACCGTTTTCAGTTCCCCACTGAACAAGATCAGGATAAAGAGAACACTGAAAAAGGAAAGATTCAAGACCTTCGTATACATAACTTATATCACGCTTTTGAATAAATCCAAGTATTTTGGTAAATCCTGTTATCACTTCAAGAGATACAAATTCTAAAGCTTTTTCAGGATGTTTTTCAGAAAGATAGTATTCCGAAAGTTCAGAATAAGCTTTCATCATATAATAACTGTCAGCACGATAAAGGTTAAAAAATTTATGAATAGAATCTCTTTTATTTTGACGAATACATCGTGTCATAGAATTTATTAAAGCTTTATCCTTAAAAACTTTATCTTCACTCACAACTGAAAGAAGTCTTGCTTCCCTCTGCTCTTTATCTCCCTTAAGGTAACTAATTTCAGCAAGGAGATAAAGAATATCATATTTTTCATCGGGAATATCAAGAACTTCAGCATTTTTTAATGCTTCTCTGTAATACATTTCGGCAAAATCATATTCGCCTTCAATTTTATAAATATCGCCCATTAGTTTTTGAGCTTCTGGGAAAACAAGAATTGATTCAAGATATGAGAAAAGATTTTTTACTGAATCATTAAAAAAACTTTCACCTTTTTTATTCAAATAGGATTTTATTAACGCAACAGCTTCATATTCATCACGGGAAAGAAGAACAGGAAGAACTTCCGAAATTTTATCGCCGGCACGGGATACTTCCTGAGGCTGGCAGGCATCTTTCAAAAGTTCAATTTCACTTGTCATCTTCTGTTTGCGGGAAAGAACGGCATCTTCGCAAAGCTTAAGGGCACGACCATAATTTCCC
>JAHBAD010000049.1 GCA_018385395.1 Treponema sp. | reverse complement strand
TTGTAATCCATTCACTCAGTGTGCTCTGAGCTATATTGTATTTAATTGCAACTTCTGTGCGGTCTGCTCCGCTATGAAGTGCTTCTCTTACTGCATCAATCTTAAACTTATCTTGATATGCCTTTCTTTTTCGTCCCATAATTTGCCTTACTTTTATAGTACTGCAAATTCGCTATTTTTGGAATTTTTTGTCCAGATTTTCGGCTTATTATAGTGACATCAATCTCTCCAAAAAGAGATCCATCTTGAAGACGACTGTAAGCTATCTTTGTAGTTCCAGATTTTTTAGGAATGATAAGACCGTCTTTTGTAACTTCAACTATTCCTCCATCTCCTGGGTACACTTCAAATTTTATGAGTTCAGAAATCGGAAGTGTGTAACTGTCTGGCAATTTAAGCTGATAACCTGGATTCGCAACATTCATTGAAATTTCATCAGATGAAAAATCAGAATCACCAGTATAATACTTTACGATATATGCAATGACATCAACATTAGCCGTTTCCCCGGATTTCACTTCAACTTTTATGGGATTACGGTTTTTTGCAACGATGATTTTTTTTGATTTGTCAGCAGAATCCACCGCATAAGCCTTGAATTCGACAGTCCAATTGCCTACTGCAATTTCTTCAAAAACAATTGTATCAGTACCCACAGGAACAGATTTTGGAATTGTTTCACCATCAGCCGAAGTGATGGTAATTTCATAGAAATCGATTCTGTCACGAGGAAGCTTGCCATCTTCAAAGAGTATGTTTTCACCATCGTATGGAATGCTTCTTGTAACCTGTGGCTGAGGAAGTTTTACCGCAAGGGAAGATGTATTTCTTGTAAGATTCAAAAAATTGCAGGAGCAAAGAAAGAAAGATAAAAAGACTGCCACCAGCGAAAATTTAATTTTCAATATGTGCTTCATAAAAACTACCTCCAATAAAACTCTTAAAATATAACTGAAATACCTCATTACGGACAGTAAATAATTATATTTAAAAAAAATAAATACGCAACAACGGGGACAGACCCCTCCGTGCATAGTAATAGGTGCTGGTGCTTCAGTTATTTCAAAGTATGGATATTCAGCAATTATTACTGCTACTTGTAAGAAAATTATGAAAAAAGATACTCTTACAAGGGAACAAATATGTGAGAAAATTGGCAAATATCCGATTACAGTAGGATTGAAAGAAAAAGTTAAAGCAAAAATCCGTGAATCATAACTTTAATTTTTTAGGGGATGACCAATAAGTTCAAAAAGTGTCATTTTCGGGCTCTGAAAATCCATTTAATTGCAATACAAGAGATTGCCGTGTCGAGCACGGCAATGACTCATACTTATTGGGCAGGCCTTTTTTATATACATTTTAGCTTGACAGTAAAGATATACAATGTATATACTTAGCATATGGGGGGTAGCATTATGGAAGCTGTAGTTCAGAAATGGGGCAACAGCCTCGGTTTTAGGATTCCTTCTCTTTGGGCAAAAGATAACAATGTAAAAAACGGAAGCAAAATTGAAGTAATCGCTGAAAAAGGAAAAATAGTAATCCTTCCGCAGAAAAAAACTCTTGATGACATGCTGGCTATGGTCACTTCAGAAAACATTCATTCAGAAATTTCAACTGGCAGTTCAGTAGGTAATGAAGAATGGTAAGTTCAAATTATATTCCTGAAAAAGGAGATTTGGTTTGGCTTGACTTTGACCCACATGCTGGACATGAACAAAAGGGTCGATGCCCTGCAATTTGTATATCTCAGAAAAAATACAATCAGAAAATTGGACTTGCTCTATTCTGCCCTATAACAAGACATATCAAGGGATATCCTTTTGAAATTGTATTGGACAATCATTCAATAAATGGTTGCATCTTAAGCGATCAGATAAAAAATCTTGATTATAGACAAAGAAACTGCGATTTTATAGAAAAAGCGGCAGAAGAGGAAATTGATTCTGTTGTTGATAATATAAAACTGTTAATTGAATAATCACATGCACTTCAAAGCGGATGTCGATGTCAAACTGGTTTGCGTTTTAAAATAATGTTATGCTCACACGTCACTGGTGCACGGATGATAAATTGAATTTAGATTATGTTAAGGAAAATATCATGAGGCGATTTGCATTTGTTTTAGCAGCTGCAATGATAGCATTTGTATGCTGCAGCTGTTCATCGACAAAAATTATTCAGAAAAACAAATTTGAAATTCACGGGTTTAAGCAGAAAGTTATTGCTGTCTATGCAAATTTCTCGAATTATACAACAGACCGTTCTGAACTCAGGGAACAAATTGAAACAGAAGTTCAAAGCCAATTCTTAAAAAAGGACATAAAATCATATAAGACTGCCGGCTGTTTTAAAAACAAAGAAAGTTCCAGTAATTCTGAATATCAGGAATTTTTGTCTGACAATAATATTGATTGGGTATGCGAAATTATAATTCCGTCTGCTGGTCTTATGAAAAATAATGGAATGTTTGAATTGGATATAAAATATGATGTAAAAATTTTTGATCCGAAGTCTGAAGTTGTAATCTTTAATGGAATATTCAGTGTGAAGACTAAGGCAGAGCGCTATGTAATGTTAAAGGCAAACAGAATTTTTGCTGAGAAGCTTGCGGAACAATTCTAGCTAAAAAAATGTGTGCGAAGAGGAAACGTAGGAAAGTTAAATTCTAGTTTCTGTTGATATCATTTTTTATGATTTTATTATATTCTAAATTGTTTGCAACTGGGAATATTTATTGTTCTGGAGTAGTTTATGGAAACTGTTGTCTTATTGGATAAAACTTTTTATTTCGCAACATACTGAGGGGACAGACCCCTATTGCATAGACAAGGACTGTGTTCAACATGACGGCTGACTGAAGTTGAAGCCTGACAAAAAGAAGAAGCCCCTGGGTAACTTTTGTTACCCAGGGGCTTCTTCTTTTTCTGCGGTCAAATTCAACAATTAGATGCCGTTGAAGTGTGTATTGATTTTGTCCAATACATATTCCTTAAACTCCCCAAGAGCAAATGTTCTCTGTGGAATCTTTGAGCTGAAGCGGAAGCGGCATGTAACTGTGTTTTCAGACTTTTCTTTTTCGCCAACAACAAGGATGTATGGTGTGCGGTGTGCAGTAGAAATATCCTTGATTTTGTTCTTCATGTTCTCGTCTTCAAGATATGCGTTTACCTTGATTCCGGCTGCCTTAAGTTCTTCATAAACCTTCTGTGCATAGTCGTTGAAATCAGGAGCAACCGGAACAACAGCAACCTGTTCAAAACAGAGCCATGTTGGGAATACACCTGCATAGTTTTCAATGAGGATGCCCATGAAGCGTTCCAACGAACCGAGAACTGCACGGTGGAGCATTACCGGATGATGCTTCTGGTTGTCGGCACCGATGTACTGTGCGTTCAATCTTTCTGCAGAAGGAAGCTGGTAGTCAAGCTGGATTGTACCGCACTGCCACTGACGGCCGAGGGCATCAATCAAAGTGAATTCAAGTTTTGGACCGTAGAAGGCACCTTCGCCAGGCTGGATTTCGTAATCCATTCCGCTTGCTTTACATGCGGCTGCAAGTTTTGCTTCTGCCTGCTGCCATGTTTCGATTGTACCAACGTGGTCTTCAGGCATTGTAGAAAGTTTAACGAGAAGGTTCTTGTCGAATCCAAAGTCCTTGTAAACATCAAGCAAAAGCTTGCAGAACTTTGTTACTTCGCTTTCAATCTGTTCTTCTGTACAGATGATATGTGCATCATCCTGAACGAAACCACGCACGCGCATGATACCGTGGAGTGTTCCGCTTGGTTCGTTTCTTACACAGTGACCGAATTCAGCGATGCGCATTGGAAGATCCTTGTATGAACGAGAACGGCTGTTGAAGATTTCCAAGTGACCTGGACAGTTCATAGGCTTGATTGCAAACTGCTTCTTTTCTGATTCAGTTGTGAACATGTTCTTCTGGTAATGCGACCAGTGGCCTGATTTTTCCCAGAGAACCTTTGGCATAACTGCAGGAGTATTAACTTCAAGATAGCCGTCCTTAACGATCTTTTCGCGCATGTAGTCCTGCAAAGTTACATACATTGACCATCCGTTTGGATGCCAGAATACCTGGCCTGGATTTTCCGGCTCAAGATGGAAGAGGTCCAGTGCTATTCCAAGCTTTCTGTGGTCGCGCTTTTCTGCCTCCTCAAGCATTGTAAGGTAGTCCTTAAGGTCGTTTGGCTTGTAGAAACAAACTGCGTAAACGCGAGTAAGCATTGCCTTTGTGTTGTCTCCGCGCCAGTATGCACCTGCAACAGACATGAGCTTGAAAGACTGCTGATTGATTTCCTTTGTGCTTTCAACGTGCGGACCGCGGCAAAGGTCAAGGTAGCCGTCCTGTTCATAAGTTGAAATTGTCTCACCGTCAGGAAGATCATTGATGAGTTCTACCTTGTATGGCTGATCCTTGAAAAGTTCAAGTGCCTCTGCCTTTGAAACTTCCTTGCGTACAAATTCGTGGTTGCCTGCAAGAATCTTGCGCATTTCCTTTTCTACTGCAGGAAAGTCAGCTTCGGTGAATTTAGT
>JAHBAD010000048.1 GCA_018385395.1 Treponema sp. | reverse complement strand
GGCTTGTAATAATAGAACCCCTGAACGTAATTAAGCCCTATATCTTTAATCACCTGAATCTGCTCTTCTGTTTCAACACCTTCAGCAATTACAGAAAGTTTCATTTTACGGCTCATGCTAAGAACACTTTCTATAATATCTACGCCTTTTTCATAATTTGTATTATTCAGATCAAAAAATTTAATGTCCATTTTAAGAACATCAGCCTGAACATCTTTAAGCATGTTCAACGAAGAATATCCGCTTCCGAAGTCATCTATAAGAACCATAAAGCCGGCAGTACGAAGACGACGTGCCACATTTTTCAAAATACGCGTATCTTCCACAAAAGCACTTTCGGTAATCTCTATTTCCAGATATTTAGAATCAATCTGATATTTCTGAATAAGCCCGATAAATACTTCAGGAACATCAACTGATTCAATATCCATTCGGGAAACATTTACAGATACAGGTGCTATTTCAATGCCTTCATCCAGCCATTTTCTGATTGTCGAACAGACCATATCCCAGATATACATATCAACCCGAGTAACAAGTCCATTCTTTTCGATAACTGGAATAAACTCAGATGGAGGAATAAGGCCTTTCTTTTTATGGAACCAGCGTACAAGAGCTTCTGACCCCACAATCCGTTTATCCTGAACTGAATATTTCGGCTGAAGATAAAAGGTAAACTCTTTTTCGGCAAGAGCCCGTTCAACTTCCGGAGCAATAGTCATTTCATGTTCCAGATCTGAAAGCATTTCCCGGTTAAACCAGCATATTTTCTCTTTATAATTGCCCCAAAGACGGTCTACAGCTGTTGTTGCCGAATCCATTGCATCTCTGATATCAGCTTTTTCGTTATCAATTTTACAGGCACCAAAAGCCATTCGGAAGCCTTCAATACCGTCGAAGCAGTTGAGAATATTTGAAATACCACTCATAAGGTAATCAAGAACAACAGGCTGATTATCCATAATGATAAAAAAATTGTCAGCACCGGCATACCCAGAGACAGTATCAAACATGCGGTCCATTTCCAGAAGGAAGATGGCAATACGCTTAATAAGCTTGTCCCCTTCAGGGCGGCCGTACCACTTGTTGAAAAGACGGAAATGTTCCACGTCCATAGCAACAATACACAATTCTCTGGAATTCTGTTCCTTTATGTATCGTTCAGCGTAAACTGCAAAGCCGCGGCGTGTAAAAAGCCCGGTAAAAGAATCAATTTCTTCAGATGCGTTCAAATTTCGTACATCCTGAGTTGAATTTTTTACCTGATACATTGCCAGAATAATCTGATCAGTTGTTCCCGCGTATTCTTCAGGAATAAGAGTTACAGTCACTTCATCCCAGGAGCCTATAGCGTTTTTTTCGCGATATGTATTTGAAAGCGGGATTTTTGTTTCTTCCATTTTCTTTGGAAGCACTTCCAGATCCCAGAAATTTTTGAAATTCTGTCTGTCATTGGGATTAATTACTGTTTTTTCAAGACGATCCAAAAGGCAGTCAAAGGATTCCACGTTATAATCAACTTGAAATGAAGTTTCATCCCTATGAAGATAACGGTATTTATTCTGCGTTAAATTTATTTCAAGAAAATAATCATTTACAGGAAGAAAAAGCATTCGATTCATAATGCTTCGTTCATTATTTGGAACATACCGGCAGTTCACCAGATGAGTAAAACCGAATTCAGGAAGCATAAGAGACGCATGACTTGCCGAAAGAAACGCATTCAGCTTGGAAGAATATAAAGTAAAGGCTGATGAAATTGTTTTCATTACAGGACAGCCGATGCAAGGCGTATCCGAACCGTTCAGGACTTTAAAACAAAAATCCCCGTTTTTAATTTCGGGAAAACAAGCCTGCATCTTCTGGTTAAAGCTCAGCAACCGGTAATCGTTTCCGATTGCATATACGAAAGAGTCTATATTATCCAACTTAATAACACCTATTTTTAACTTAAACTTTTTTAATTATAAATAAAAATTAACTTAGTATATCACATTTTTTACGATTCTGAAAAAATATTTAAGGATTTTATCATTATTTAAGGATTTTTTACTAGTCCCTCGGTATACTTAAGGAATGGATAACGAAATCATTGTTTACACAGACGGCGGATGCTCGGGAAATCCGGGACCTGGCGGTTGGGGCATTGTAGTAATTGCAGACGGAATGGAAAAACAGCTTTCAGGTGGCGAAAAAGTAACTACAAACAACAGAATGGAACTTTGTGCCGCAATTGCCGCCCTTTCTGTTATCAAAAATACTCCTCAGTTTGCAGGACGCCCTGTAAAAGTAAACATTGACAGTCAGTATGTTAAAAACGGCATAACAACATGGATTTCCGGATGGAAGAAAAAAGGCTGGATTACTGCCAGTAAAGATCCTGTAAAAAACCAGGACTTATGGATAATGCTTGATGAACTGAATTCAAGTCTTGATGTAAGCTGGAACTGGGTAAAAGGTCATGCAGGTATCAAATACAATGAAATTTGTGACAGCCTTTGCCAGACAGAAATCAAAAAATTCAAATAATTTCTGAAAAAATCTCTTTTTTTTAAATTTTTTTTCAAATTTTCTCTTTCTTCTTTCCTGTTTTGTAGAAAAAAATCTATATATACTGTGTGGGCAAAAAAAATTCCTGTTTATTTGTTTTAAAAGTCATTTTTTCCTGTTTTATTCTGTTTTCAACAGAAAGCTGTTCCGTTTTTGAAAGTTTTTCAAAAACGGAACACATTACCATTTATCTGCCAGCCTGGCCGCCTGCAGAAGTACCGGAAGCGCAATATCCGGTTCTTTCAGGCTGGCAGATTTCTCTTTTTTCATCCGAAAACACTGAATATTTTTGCCTCCCTGCAGGAACGCAATATTTTGAAAGAGATGTCCGAAAAAGTGATATTCTTGCTGTTTCGGCAAAGCCCGTCACTTTATCTGGCGATGGTACTTTTGAAACCTTGTTTTTTATGCCTGCGGGAAGTTCATATCCTCTATTATGTCATGAAGAAAAGATTTTCCTTACATGGGAAGACGGCTATGCTTCTGAATTAATGAAAAGTGTATATCTGAACTGCGAAAAAGACGGTTTTTCAAAAGAAAAAGCCAGGGATTTCTTACTTCATTTCAACTGGAAGAAATTTTCAAATGTTATACATGAAAAAACCGAAAAAGAAAATGTTTTCTACAATCCATGGCATCTGGATTTTCAAAAAACAACAAGTACTCTTGTCTCGGGAAATTTTTCTGCAATAAAGCTGAATATAATCCCGGGAAAAGAAATACTATTTCCTGAAAATTCCTCATCTGTTCCGTTGTCACAATATATCCCTGAAAACCTGAAAATTTTTCAAAAAGAATCACTTCCTGTATACACTGGCACTGAAAACCTGTTTTTTCTGGAAAAAGATTTACTTTTGAAAGCATTTACAGAAGATGGAAAAAAAGTCTCAGATACTACTGTCTTTATGCCGAAAAAAACAATAGAGACAGTCTATGCAAAAAAGAATTAAATGTATTTTTATTATCCTTTGTTTAAGCCTTCTTTGTGTTTCCTGCGGGAAAAAGAAAAATACTTATGAATCAGAAATAATCGAACTTTCAGATTCACAGAACATAAATCAGAAACCTCACCAGTGGTTTGCTTTCTCACAAAACGGTTTTACACCAGTTTCCGTACCCCAGAATGCGCCAGCAGTCCCTGCAAAACCATGGACTGAAGCTATCCGCATTTCTTCAAGTTCTGCAACCAGTGCCGAAGACGGTCAGACTCAGGATGCATTCATGATTGTAAACCGTCTCGGAATTCTTTCCATAAAAGGCTCAGAAATAGAACTTAATCGGGATACTACACTTTTTTCTGAACGCACAGCTGGAAATCTTGTTTTTGTAAACGGAACTCCAGTCTATTCGCTTTATAAAAGTACTTTCTTTAATTCAAACCTTCAGGATAATCAGCATCCATTCCTTGTACAATTTGACCCGATCTCAAAAATTTCATATCCGCTTGTAAACTGTGACAATCTTACAGAAAGCAAAGCCTGCGAAGTAACAGATTTTATCTGGGACGGTCGCACCTGGCTATGTTGTATCAAAAGCGAAGAAAACTCCAAAACCGAATTCTCTTATATAAAATGGACTTCAAATATTCCGCTGCTTAATCAAAGTCCTGCAGTAGCTTCGAAAAATATTACAATAGAAGAATGCGATTCAGACACATTCAGAAAAGAACGTGAACCTTTACCTTTCGCAAAAGCTCCGGAAAGAATCAGAAAACTTCTGGACGGCATGGCATCAACTGTGCCGTTCAACCTTACAGTAATGACTGCCGGAGGGATTTCGCCACGGCTTTACTCAAACGTAGCAAAAGAAAATGAAGACGCACTTGTTGCCTACGGCGTTGTATCAGAGACATGGAGCTGCATTATGTTCCAGGACGGAACTCTTTATGTAGAAGGTGCTTTAGATGGACGCCGCATTTTACGCCGCGGGAAACCTGTAGCACTCAGACTTCCGCGACTTCCTTACGGATTCAACTACACAAGTTTTGTTATTTCAGGAGCAACACTTTATGCAGCCTGGGAAGAAAGAGATTTTTATATGACTTCAAGATCCGGATTCATAAAGGTCGATCTTGATGAAACCTTATATAAAAAAGTTCAAAGTTAGGATGATAAAATGGAAAAAAGAAAAGTGATTTTATTTGCCGTCCTGCTTTGTTTATTTGCTAATAGTCTGGCGGCACAAACAACAGAAGCCGAATCTGAAACTTCAGATAATCGTCGTGTAGATTTTACATTTAAATTTCCAACTTCTTTTTATTTGAATACAGGCGATAAAAAACACAGCGCGCCGTCTCCAATTTATTTTTTTCCTGGAATTGGCTGCGTCATTCCAAATGATTTCTGGATTTCGTTTCAGCCCGGCCTGAATTTTAATTACTCTTATTATTTATGGTATGAAGGCCGGGCATTACCGGCAGAAATAGAAAACAGAACAGCAACGACTCTTTCTTTCATGCTGGACTTGCCGGCAGTTTTTGCTGTTTCTCTCGGTAATACAAAACTGGAATTGAATGTGGGGCCGTCAATTCTTATACGTTATGGATGGAAATCAAACGGAACTTCTGAACAAGAGTTTGAAGATGTCACAAGAATAAATAATTACTTCTGGTCAAATGCCAGATTTTTGTATATTGCAAGTGGACTCTCCTGGATGTTTGATTTACCGTTTGGAACTAAATTTGGTCCATTTATCAATTTCTATCTTCCTTTAGGTTCTTTGATTGCAAAAGAAAAAATGAATGGAATGATTTTGTCAGCAGGATTAAAAGTTACTCTGTAAAAGGGGGAAAATATGGATGAAAACACAGAATATTTAAACAAACTTCAGAAAGCAGTTCTTCAGAAAGTAGATTGGTACAATGGAACAGAATTTCCACATATGCTGGAAAAATATCGACTGCTCTTCACCTGTGTCAGAAACATTTATGACATAC
>JAHBAD010000018.1 GCA_018385395.1 Treponema sp. | reverse complement strand
CTACAGACTGTTCTGTCGGAGACAGGTTTGTTCCCACTGACAGAGAACGGCCTTCCCCAAAGAGGTTTGAATTTTCAACTTTTCCGTAAAGTGAGAAAGGAATGGCCACATTATTTGCAGATGATGTAAGTCCAGTTCCCGAGAATGTAAGTCCGAACTGGATTGTGTTAGTAGACTGTTCTTCAACAGTATAAACAAGATTAATAAGGTTATCTTCAGATCCCATTTCATATTCCGGCATAACGGATGAGAAGAACTGAAGACTATAAATATTTCGGAAACCGTTCATAATCTTGTCACGAGAGAAAATATCTCCGGATTCTACAGGAATTTCACGGCGGATAACATAATCTTTTGTTTTTGTATTTCCTTTAATCAGAACATTTTCAATATGACTTCTTGAATGTTCACGAATTCCAATTTTATATGAAATTTCATGTCTGTCTGAATCTTTTACAGGAGTTGGAGCAAATTCAAGGGACATATAACCATTTTCATAATAAAGCCCCGTAATACCCATAAGACCTTCCTGGAACTTTGTGTAATTGAAAACACTTCCCTCTTTAAGTTTTATATAACCAGAAAGCTTTTCAGTAGCAAAAACTTCATTACCCATGAAAGTTGTTCCAGTATAAATATACTGAGGACCTTCCTGAACAATGAAAGTAATAGTCATTTCATTGCGTTTCTTCTCTTTGTTTTCTTCTGTTGTAAGAACAACATCAACAAAGTCGGCATCCATATAACCGCGTTCATTATAAAGCGAGATGATAGTCTGCTTGTCGGCTTCAAGAGTGGATTTCTGAAAAGCACCGTCTTTTAAGAAGCCCGCTTCTTTAAGTGTAAGTTTCGATTTAATTGAACGTTCAGAGAAGATTGTACAGCCCTGAATATTGATTTTTGAAATTACAACGTGAGATCCTTCATCAATCACGTAAATAACCTTTACACCTGAATCGGTTTTTTCTATTCTATGTCCAACCTTTGCGTCTGTATATCCCTTCTGAATATAATATTCACGAAGAATTCGTTCATCCATAAGAACCTTACTTTCAACATAGACATCAGAAGCCTTTAGGCTGATTTTTTCTCGAAGTTCGCCGTTTCTGATTTCTGTGTTTCCTGCAAAACCAACAGAAGTAACTACAGGACGTTCTTCAATCTGGAAAACAAGAAGAACTTCTCCTGTCTTTTTTGCATGTTTTGCATAAGGTACAATATCTTCAAACAGATCCATTGCATAAAGACGGTCCAGCATATCACTGTAGTTTTCTTCATTAAAAGGCTGCCCAAGATAAATATCTATAAATCCATTAAGTTCAGTTTTTTTCACATTTTTTAGCCCTTCAAAAGTGATTTCCGAAATTGGTTTATTCCAGAACCACTCATCATCTTCTTCCTGAGCAAAAAGAGCAAAAGCCTGAACCGAAAAAAGAACAAGTACCAGAAGTTTTTTACAAAAAGATTTCATTTTTCCATCCCAATTTTTTTATAATGAAAATTTCCATGAAAGAGAAACAGATGATGACGGGACATATTGTTTCTGCATCATGGCTTCAATATCAGGTGCAACATTCCATCTGATATTTACAAACGGAGATTCCATTTCAACACCGAATTCAGGTCTGAAAAGAATACCCAAAGTATCCTCGGATTTACGTTTTTCATCGTACTGAAGGTTCAGCATGGCGTCTACATAAAGTGCACTTCCGAGGTATTTACCTATATAAACAGTTGAATTATCAAAAAAGTTACCAAAAGACATTGAATTCTGATTATCCCGAGAAAGACTAAGGTTCAAGGTATTCTGAATGAAATTGGTACGTAGTGAGAATATATCAAAATTAAGGGAATCCCGCAACTTATTCTCCAGTTTGCGGCCGAACAGAGTCTGAATAGCATAGTCACCGGCTGCAAAAAGGAAATTCCCCACATTTTCAGAGTCTGCCACTACAATCTGACCAAGAAGAGCCTGAATTTCAGCCTCAGATTTAGCAGGAACAGATGAGAATCGTGGGTTGAAATCTCTTACATGCTGGTTAAAAGCATTAAGGCTGATTGTAACGTTATTACCTTCGGCATCCCGTTCACGGGTTTCGGCACGAACATTCATAATCGGGTCAAAACCTCCGTCGGACGGAGCAAATTTCATGGAACCTTCTCTTACATAGAAGTTTCTGTTAAGCCAGCTTACATCCCCCGATTTCAACACAAGAAGTCCGTTCATAGAAAATACACTTGAACGGGTATCATACAAAAGATCCAGTTTTCCGCCAGGAACAAAAACAGCCCGTAAAAGAGGATCAAAAGAAAGTCTTACATGAGTTCCCACATTGATTCCAAGATCAATATGATATTTCATACTGTCATCATCAGTTTCTTCTTCACTTGTCAGAGACGAAACCATTTTTGAAAGACTAATGTAATACTCAGCCTTTTCTGCAAGTACATTTCCAGTCAAACTGAAAGTCCCGCCGCCAAGAACCATTGAAAGATTAAAGTTGGCATCTCCAACAACAGACATCCCAAGCCCTACTTCGATTTCAACAGGAACATATTTTCCTTTATCAGTCCTTACAACACTTTCAAGCCGCTCAAAAGACCATTTATCAAATACAATACGGCAGGACGCATACATTTCACCGTTTTTCTTGACCATTACCTTTCTTTCCGGAATAACAATTTCTCCGTTCATAAAAGTAATAAGGAATTTATCTGTTGCCATTAAATCCTTTCCAACATAAGGTACCGTAAATTCAGGACCAACCAGACTCATTGCACCAGTAAATAAAGGATTATCCAGGGTTCCTGAAACAGTGATACTTCCTACAAGATGCCCTTTCAGAAGGCAGACATATTCATCAAAATTTGCAACCGAAAAGAATTTCCCCACATCTAGGTTTACTTTTGAAAGTTTTCCGTTTATCTCTCCAGTCTTACTGTCATAGGTTCCTTCATATGATGCAGTACCCAAACCTTCGCAATTCAAACTTGCAGACATTTTTCCTGAAGTCAGATAAGAAGCAACCAGTCCAAGATTTTCCGACGAAATAATATTTATTCCATTTTCAGAAACATTTGCGGTAAGAGAAAACTGCTTGTTTTCTTTGAAGAATGAACCATATATCTGATCTGTTATAAGATTTAAAGTAAATGCAGATGGCATAAAACCACCCTCTTTTTTTACAGGATCTTTTAATTCAAGTTTCACAGGCATATGTATGCTTTCCTCGATAAAATCGGCATTGATATTTGCGAGAAGAACACCTGTAAAGGAAGAAAGATCAAAATTTCCCGATACCTGGTCTATTTTTGTAGAGCCTAAATCAAAAATAAAATCATTTAATGTTACTTCCCGGTTTTCCATAATTGCAGAACCCGACATGCGCATTACATCACCCGAAACCAGCAGAGAAAAATTATCAAGCCCTGCAGAAACATAAGGCTGTTCAAGTGTTCCGGTTAAATACACAGATCCGGTCAGGACATTATTACTTGAATTAACAGTAGAAAAACGATTCATATCAAGATTATTGGCAACAACCGAAGCATCAAGATAAAAACTATTCATAATGGCATCAAGTCCCAATGGAAGCCTGTCAGGATTAGATGCATCCAGATTGATTAAAACGCTCTCTTCCGAGAGAGGATTTTTCATCTGGATTTTAATGCCTGCTGATTCAAGTACGCTGTCCTCCAGTGCAAAGAAAATATCTGCAGTACCGTCCAGTTCTGAAAACAAATCAGAATAAACTATTGAATCAAAATGAGCCCCGTATCCGTTAATTTTTCCGCCTAAAGCCAGATGAGGCTTAAATCTGATTGTATTTCCAGCTTCTTCAAGTTCGAAACGATTCAAGTTAACATTAAATCCATCCTGAGTAGAATAAGAAAAATCAGTATCAAGAGAAGCTATAACAGAAGTTCCCATTATTGATACAGGAAGATTCAAAAAAGAAGCGGAAGCGGAAAGCAGATTCGGTTTAGAGTAATCAACTCGAACAGAAGTTTCATAATCACCTGTCAGGTCCACCATGCGGTTTGCAATGGTTCCTGCAAAGTGATAAGGAATATTTCCCGCTGTAAGATCCAGAAGAAGGAACATATCATGTGTTTCTTCCAGAATATCCAGAGAGCCTGATGCATGAAAAGCTTCTTTTCCAAAAATAAAATCTGCCTGAGAGATAGAAATACTCTGTTCATTACCGTCAAGAGAAAACATTAAAGCCTGATTATCTTTCTGAGTATTGGCAATAAGAATATAAGGCACATTAAATGAAATAGATGAAAGATCTGTCGAAAAATATGCATCTGAAGAGAAAACAAAATCTTTTACGCTTTCAGCTCCTGAAACAAGAGCGTCTTTTGCACTTTTCTGAAGAAATGAACCGGCAGTTTTAAGAACCGAATCCAGAAAGAAACTATTTGCAGAAAGAGATGTCTGTAAATAGTTATCAGACAGAAGATAACTTCCATCTATATTAATCCGGCCTGGAGCATCGGCTTCAAAATGCGAATAATCATACCCTTCAAAAGAAAAGTCCATAGAATCTTCACCAGGAGTTAACGTAAACTGAAGGGCTGTAAGAACATTTTCATCAATAAACAGCTGCGGAATAAAGGCCATGAAACCTTTTTTCAACGGATCGAAATAAACTTCTGTTGAAATAAAAGCTCCGTTTGACAACTGGATTTTTTCAATTTCAAGAAGACCGGAAACATTAAGGGTTTTAAAAATAAGATTCAAGTTTCCGTCAATATCATAGTCTTCTCCAGAAAGTGACAATTCTGTAATATTGATTTCCCTGTCATTACCGGAAAATGCAATTTTTACAGATCCGCTTCCAGGAAGAATACTTTCAGGAACGAAAACTTGTGTTTCTGTTGAATAATCAAGTTTTTTATCATTTACATCAAAAAGCACATTGGTATTAGTTGTAAGCTTCAAATCATCAATCTTTTTAAAAAGACTGCTTTTCCGGTTCATCTGCATAACAGAAGCTGCCGTCATTTCTGTTGCTTTAACAGAACCTTTAGCCTTTCCTTCCGACAGATTATATGAAAAAGAAATTCCAAGAGGAAAAGTATTTTTTATTGTTGAACAGGAAATCTCGTCATTATTGTAAGACGCCAGAAGATTTATTTTGCTGAGTTTTATATTTCCGTCTGTAAGGCCCGATAAACAAAGATTCAAAGTGGAATTTTCAAATCCTTCAAAAATTTTTCCGTCAAAAGACAAATTACCAGACAGTTTTTTATTGTTGTAAACCAAAGATGCCGATGATTCAGCTCCAAGAGTAAGCTGACGCATTTGATTGTCATAATCAACATCCATTTTGCGGATTGAAAGATTACTTGAAACCTCTTTGACCCGATATGTAACCGAAATATTCTTAAAAAGGATGCTTAAGGGAATATCTGCATTAAGAAAGTTCAGATTCAAAGACCTTCCGGATTCTTTTGCCTTTTTTTCTGGTTCTTCAGGCTTTTTTTCTCTTCCAGTAAACAACGATACCAGTTCACTTCCAAAAACATCAGCTCCATCAACAACAAGATTCTTAAATCCGTTTGCAAAATCCCCTTTCAAAAGCTTTAAAAGCCTGTAATCAAGGCGAATCTTGTTGATTGATGCTATTTTTTTTCCTTCCGTCGTAAAAAGAGTTACTTCGCGGATATTTACTGATGATAAAATGGAAGGAGAAAGTTTCTTATATGAAATTTTCAGGGATAATTTTTCTTCAATTCCGGCCTTAAATTCACGGGCAGAATCAGTCATATGGTCCAAAAGTCCGGTATAGGCCGGACGAACTGCTAATATGGCCACAATGATGAGAATAAAGAAAATAGCAATGGATAAAATATCCCTAATTTTAGTTTTCAATGCTTTATATTGTACAAAATTTTCAATAAAAAAAAAATAAGTAAACAAGAATGTTACATTTTCCGAAAAATTAAATGATGAAGAGATTTGTCGCCTTTTTCATACTGATTTTTCTCACTGTTTCACAAGCCTCGGCTTATATGGTGAAGTACAAGGAAGATTTTTATAAGCTTTACCATGTTCACTATCAGCAGTATCCCGATGACTGCATTGAAAACATTTACTGGCTTGAAAAAGCTGCTCAGGCAGATTTCTGTAATCCTCAGTTTACCGGATTCAAAATAACTGATGAAAAACAATGGGAAAAATACCGCTATCTCTTTCAGATGCATATAAACCTTAAATTGATTGAACAGCATCTGAGACTGGGCCGCACTTATGATAAAAAAGAAGCACATTTTTATGATGCTCCCTTCAAAGATCAGTATCTGAACAATATAGAAAAAGCCCTTTCCTGCTACAAAGCCGGTTTATATTACTGGCAGGAAGCAAAACTCTGGTGTGAAAAAGCAAATGAATCGAAATTCAACTTTTTATTTGTTCAGGAACGCCAGAACTGGGAAGATGAACGGGAAAGAATTAAAAACGGCGAACTGGACTACGAAAAAATGCTGAAAAGAGAAATTACCCGACTGGAAAAAGTCCAGTCGGAACTTGAAGCGATGGATTATACTTATTAAAATGTATTTCCATGGAGACTTCTACTTTCACAATTAACTACCCTGCAATCTGCGCAGGTACTGAAAAATCTGCTATTACATTCTATGACGGTACTCCTGACCTGGTTTCGCTTTATAAACCGGGGGAAGATAAAGGTGCCAGATATTTTTTCATTACAGATGCCACAGTGGGGACACTTCCTTGCATGGAACCATTCGTACAGAAATTCGACGACGGAAAATGCGGAAACGACAGCCTTCTTATTCTGGGCTCCGGCGAAAAATATAAAACAATAGATACTGTCCTTGAAATAATCCGCACAGGACTTGAACACGGTTTCAACAGAAAGGACATTTTCGTAGGAATCGGTGGTGGAGTTATTTGTGATATTACAGCATTTGCTGCTTCAGTTTTCAAACGGGGTGTAAAAGTAGAATTTGTTCCAACCACTCTTCTTGCTATGGTTGATGCCAGTGTTGGTGGAAAAACAGGTTGTGATTTTGAAAATTACAAGAACATGATCGGCTCTTTCTACCCTGCAGCAAAGCTTTCGTATTTCCCTGAATTCATCCAGTATCTTCCGGAAAATCAGTTCAAATCAGGACTTGGTGAAGTTCTTAAGACAGCAGTTCTCTTTAACAAAGACCTTTATAATCTTCTTAAAAATGACAGCGAAAAAGTCCTTTCCCGTGACAAGGAAACCTTAAAGCAGGTAATTTCGGCTTGCGTTGAAGCAAAAGGAAAAATCGTAGAAGAAGATTTCACCGAAAAAGGTGAACGCGCATTTCTGAACCTGGGACATACATTCGGTCACGCTTACGAAACAATCTGCGGGCTTGGAAATGTAACTCATGGAGAAGCAGTTGCATGGGGTATGGGCCGTATGGTCGCTCTAAGCGCTTATAAAGATTTCTGTATGGATTCTTACAAGATGGAAATCTTCGGTCTTCTTGAAAAATACGGCTTTGATACAAGTTCCGTTCCACAGCGTGTCCGTGGCGGCGGTATTGGTGAAAGATTCATAGACGTTATGCGCATTGATAAGAAAAATGAAACAAACAAAATCCGTGTAATCCTCCAGAAAGGACTCTGCGATACATTTATTTCAGAAATTGAGGACAAAGATATTCTTTATATCTTCAGATAATTGAATTATGACAGACGTTTCACGCTATTTTGACTGGGCAGCTACAAGTCCTCAGGACAAAGACATTCTCAATGAATCCCTAATGGCTACTATTTCATCGTGGGGAAATCCTTCTAGTGCTCATAAAGCCGGAAAAGAGGCTCGCAACCTTCTTGAAGAAGCACGAAATTCCTGTGCAAAGACACTTGGCGTAAAACCTGAAACCATTTATTTCACATCCGGCGGAACAGAAAGTGACCAGCTGGCACTTCTTTCCGTTCTTACAAAGCCTGTAAAAGGAACTGTTTTAATCAGTTCCATTGAACATCCTGCTATCCGCGAGCAAGCCCTTGTCTTAAAAAAATGCGGATGGAATGTTGAAACCTTAAAAGCGGATAAGCTTGGAATCATTACACCTGAAACAGTAGCAGAAAGCCTGACTGACGATACTCATCTTGTATGCGTTATGGCTGTAAACAATGAAACAGGTATAATACAGCCAATAAACGAAATTGCAGATATTATTACTGAAAAAACAAAAGGAAAACGCCGCCCGAAATTTCATGTTGACTGTGTTCAGGCAGCAGGAAAAATCCCTCTTGATATATCACATGCAGGAATTGACAGTGCTGCCTTCAGCGCACATAAAATCTGTGGCCCACGCGGAATAGGCATTCTTTACTTTAAAGAAGCAACTGAAAGTTTCCTTCGTGGCGGCGGTCAGGAAAAAGGCATCAGAAGCGGAACCGAAAATGTATTCGGTGCACTTGCCTTTTCAAAAGTCCTCGAAAAATACTTCATTTCCGAAGAAAACAAAACAGCTTTGAATCATTACGAAACAAGCATGGAATGTACCAGAAAATTTGTAGACAAACTTGCCACCCTTAAGGGCTGTTCAATTGTTCCGGAAGGACGCCTTAATAAAGAAAATGACAAATTTTTCAGTCCATATGTTGTACAGGCTGCATTCAAAAATATTCCGGGACAGGTAATGCTCAGGGCTCTTGACGCCCGGGACATCTGTATTTCGACAGGAAGCGCCTGTTCAACAAAAAAAGCAAACAGACCTGTTCTTGAAGCCATGCATATTCCTGGAGACATACGAGAAACTGCAGTCCGTTTCAGTTTCGGACCTCTTACAAAACCGGAAGATATTGATGCACTTTTTGAAGCGGTTTCAGAAGTAAACGGCACATTCAATAAATAATCGGGTTGCAAACAATTACAATAAATGTTATTGTTTTCATATCATTTCAAGGGAAGGACTTCGCACATAAAAAAGGCTTTCCCGTAACTTTATTCAAGGAGAACCACTATGGGAGCACGCGGAGAACTTTTCACAACTCAGGTCACATTAGACAACAGATCTTATTTTTTCAACGTTAAAGAAAACAGAACAGGTGATGTTTTTCTTCAGATTGTAGAAAGCAAAAGCAAAGAAGGCGGCGATTTTGACCGTCATCAGATTGCAATTTTTGCTGAAGACATGCAGAAATTCTTCCAGGGAATGGAAAAATCTCTGAACTTTATTGAAAAAGACCGCAAAAACCGTCAGAAAATTGCCCGCGAAAAGAAAGAAGCTAAAGAAAAAGCTACTGCAAAAAAAGTTTACCGCGTAAAGTCTGAAGATGGAGCTAAAGAAGAAGGTCCTAAAAAGACAGGCCGTATTCACGTTGTTTCAAAACGCAAAGTTGAAGAAGCTGCTGAAACAAAATCAGAAGAATAATTAATACTTGAATGAAAGGCGCTGGACAGGCGAAGGGCCTATTTTACGACAAAGTTCCATGTGTGCTTTTGTAGGATACCCCTTGTGCTTTGCATATCCGTATTCAGGATAAAGCTTGTCCAGTTCCAGCATGATTCTGTCCCGGCAGGTTTTGGCAAGAATGCTTGCAGCCATAACTTCCGGATATTTCCCGTCTGCCTTCGGCTCGGCGCGGCACTCAAAAGAAACATCAGGACATTTTGTTCCGTCTGTAATTCCTTTTAGTTCAAAAACCTTTACATTATTTTTATCACACCATTCAGGAAGCTTCAAAAGCATTTCCTCATAAGCAAGTTTCATGGCAAGAAGGCTTGCCTGAAGAATATTGATTTCATCAATTTTCTTGTGGTCAACAATTCCAATTCCCCAGAGAGCCTTTTCCTTTATAATTACTTCTGCCGCCTCGCGTTTTTTCTCAGAAAGTTTTTTTGAATCATTCAAAATTTCAAAAGGAAAATCAGATGGAAGAATTACACAACCAGCCGTTACAGGGCCTGCCAGAGGTCCCCGCCCTGCCTCATCAAAACCAACAGTTAAAACCATTTAGAAACCTTGTACTCTATTTGAAACTTCGGTGATTTTTGAATTTTCGTCACAGAAAACAGGCTGCACAGAACCAGTTCCACGTTTTAAATCAGCACTAAAAGCATTATTATTCAAATACCCTTCGGTATTAAAGAATTCTGCAATACGGCCAAGAATCCCAGTTACGCGGAAAGAAGAATTTTCACAAGTTGCTTTGGAATCTCTCGAAGAAACTGCAACAGAAGTATCCCCTACAATTGCTATCCGACTGTTTCTGATTGTAAGACGTGTATTAAGCGATGAAACAAAAGAAGAATAAACCTGAGCAGTAACAGTTGCAGCAGAATCGGCAATACGAATTACGGAATTTACGCCATCTACGAAAGTTGCATTTCTGTTTCCACTGTAAACAATTTCACTGTTATCAATTGAAAGAACACTGTTTTCAAGTTTTATAAGGGCAGCAGTTCCGCTTCTTGCAGAAGAACTGTTTTTTGTAATACGGACATTTGAAAGCTGAAGAGTTGAATTACGAACAACCAGATAACTGTTTGCAGGGAACTCTATTACCGCATTTTCTGTGCCTTTTATATCACAATTAATATCCATATCAGTTTTACCTTCAGGCATACTGATTTTTCCCTTTAAAATGAGATTAACTGATCGGTATTTTCCCATTAAGTCAATACTCTGTTTGAAATTTGTAAAAGGATGTTCCTTTGAACCGTTTGCTACAGCAGGGTCTGCGTCAGCGTCAAAATAAAAAGTGTAGCTGTCAATTATTACTGAATATTCAGAAATATCACTTTTCATATCAGCGGAAACTGAATATGCAAGCACTTTATAATAAACAGGCTTGTCACTGTTTGACTGAAGAATCAAATCTGCATTACTTGCATACCTTGTAAAATCAGCCGGATATACTGAATTAAAGAAAGGAGAATCCTTGGAATAATCTGAATCTTCAAGAACAAGAGGCTCACTTACAGCAACATAAAGATCTGCACCTGGTGAAGTCATAACATTCAGATTAACAGTTCCGCGGGCATGAAATGTAGGGCTCGAACTTTTAAAAACCGGATATGAAGGCAACCTTTTATCAACTTCATATTCAGTATGAAGTACCCCTTGATAAACGGAATCAGAATAAACTGCTATATCAAGATTTTCGTTTATATAATCTCCAGAAAAAGTATCGGCTACAAGTTCTGTATAAAGTTCATAGAAAGGATAATCTTTCTGACTGATTGTCATTGAATATGAATCATCCCCTTCAAGAAAGAATGAAACGCTTCCATTGCTGTTGGTAACAGATTTTAGCTCCGGTAAAGGAGGAAGCTCATAGAACTCAACAGGGTTTCCAACATCAAAAGCTATATCCTGCCAGTAAATTACATGACTTACAGTTCTGTCAAGAACCCGTGAAGCCGATGGAAGATTCCAATATTCATTATCTATTCTGAAAAGAAGATTTGGGTCCTCAAATACAATTTCATTCCAGTTTACAATAGAAAAAGGAAGATCCCGGCGCGAAAAACTACCTGTACTTTTTGGATTCGCTCTAATAATAAAACGCCAGAAATGATTTCCATCTGTTACTGTACATGGAAGGAACCTTGTTAATGAACATTTTTCCGAATAAGAAAGCTTTTTCCCCAGATTATAATTTTCCGGATTCAATTCAAAAGTATAACGAAGCTTTGAAGGAATATTAATTTCTGATCCCGAAAAATAATTCAGTATTCCTGTCTCAAAAAAGGAATAAACAAAAGTACGGCAGTCATTTTCTTCAGGATAATATGGTTCAACTGAAAATTTTATCTCCGTTCTTTCTTCAAACCCGCGAGTCACTTTTACAGTTATATCCCCTGTAAGATCAATAAGCACAGGACCATCATAAGCGAAACCTGCTACTTCTGGATTTTCACCGTTAAGAGAATAGAAATAATCTGCGCCGTCTTCCGTATCAATAAGCAGCATTTGTTTATTAGCCCATGTTCCAGGAACGGGGCTAATAATTTTTATCTGCGCCCAAAGAAGAGTTGAACAGAAAACTGTAAATAAAATTCCAAAAAACTTTTTCATTCAATCAAAAACTTTAATTAATTTGTCCAGTCTTATTTTCCAAGAACTTTCAGAATTTCCCTCAATTCAGGATCATCCTTATAATAATATTCTTCAAGCTCATTGGCCTCAAGCCCAACAAGTTCATGACTCATATAATGAATCCATCTGTTTTCTTCAGGATTGTTTATTTCAAACTTACGGCAATAGTAATCAGGCTGAATTGGAAGCTGAGTTTCATGATAAGTAAAATATTTGTAATCATGCACAACAACCTTAATGTCTTCACGTGGCATTCCACGACTGTTCATAAGAGTTTCTACCAGACAGTTGATAGTGTTTCCTGAATCAAAAATATCATCAATCAAAAGAATCTTGTCACCGGGACGCAGATTTTCCGGTGGATATGTCCATCCATCAATAAAAACTTTTGTATGCTGAGCAATATCAGAATATGAACGCGCAACAACACCAGCATAAAGAACCGGATGAAATCCATCTCTTTTGGAAAGGATTTTGAAATATTCACTTATTACGTTTGCCATGTAAGCACCGCCACGAAGTGAACAGTAAATAACATCAGGTATAAATCCATCCTGATAGATTTTATGAGCAAGTTTCAAAGCATTATTTCGAACAACATTATATGGTAAAAATTCTTTCATAGACTTTATTATAAATCAATAAGTATTTACCTTTCAAGCATCAAGGAATGTCCGAACAGTTCTTACGGTATCCTGAAAGGAATCATAAGTACGACGGCATTCCGGAACACTGGCCGCAAAAATCGAGCCATAGCGTTTTTCATATATACGGCGATCAAGAACTACCACTACCCCGCGGTCACTGCAGCTTCTTATAAGGCGCCCCACTCCCTGTCGGAACTTAATAACCGCTTCAGGAACAGAAAGTTCCATAAAACTGTTTCCGCCCCGTTTTTCAATTGCTTCACTTCTTGCCATAAATACAGGGTCATTTGGCACACTGAAAGGAAGCTTAACAATTATTACCTGAGAAAGAGATTCCCCGGGGACATCCACTCCCTGCCAGAATGAGTCGGTGGCAAAAAGAACACTTTCACTCTCGTTTTTAAAAGTTTCAAGAAGACGTGCATTATCATCATCTCCCTGTTTTAAGATTTTCCCTGTAAAACCTTTGGACTGAAGGCATACAGTATTATGACAACTTTTCAGTGAATCGTAAGAAGTAAAAAGAACAAGAGTTCTTCCCTGAGCAGCCTCTACAAGTTTGGTAACAGCCATTTCAGTAAACTGCTGGAACTCCGGCCTGTCCGACAAAGGCGCATCATTAGGAACAGCAAAAAGCATATTACGTTTATATGGAAACGGAGATTCAAAATCTCTTGCAATAATACGATCCTGATCTGCAAAAGAAAGACCCGTACGATTCATCCAGTAAGAATAACTGTTTCCGGTTCTAAGTGTTGCTGATGTACATATTACAGAACGCATAGGTTCAAAAACTCCCTCATTCATAAGTCCTGCAATATCAAGAGGAGTTGATGTGAAGGTTGTATAAAAAGGGTTACCGTCCTTTGCTATATCAGATGGCAGCTTTCTTTTTTGAATCCAATAAACATTTCCACGATGTTCATTCCAGACTGTAAAGCCCTGAAGAAGAACAACAAAACGTTCAAGGTTACGCCCCAAAGACTTTGTTTCCCAATAACTTGGTGTATCACGGTCTTCTTCCGCAACCCCTTCAAGTACAGAATTTACAATACCTGTAAACTTTCCAAGGCTATGTTTCAAATCTACAATGCAGCTCAGAACAGGACCAAAGTTTCTTTCTGTAACTTCATAAAGCCGCATACTATAATCCCGCTGCAAAAGATCCTGCGCAGCTGTTTCAAGCTTCACCATATCATTTTTGATCTGGGTTGTAAGCTCATAGCAGTCTGCAACCTTTTCTTCGTTACTGGACATTACCGCTACATTAAGAAGATGACCGTTCTCAGAATTTTTTCGTTTGCGGTAAAGCTGATTCATTACCTTATTGATTTTATAACGGTTAAAGCTTTCGCTGAAAAAACTGGTGGCCGCACTTTCTATTCCATGAGCCTCATCAAAAACAATACGATTATAAGGCGGAAGAACAACCGCATTTTCATAACCACCCCCGTTCATACGAGCCTCAATATCAGCAAATAAAAGGTGATGGTTCACTACAATAAGATTTGCATCCTGAGCTTCCTTGCGAACCTTCATTACAAAACATTCAGAAAAGAAAGGACACTTATTTCCCATACAGGCATCACTTTCTGAATTCACACGGGACCATACACTTTCTGACGGCATAGCAGTCATATCACTTTTGCTTCCAGTAAAACTCGTCTTCGCCCATTCTGCAATCATTTGTATTTTTTCATTGTCTTCTTCAAAAAGGTCAGGCATCAAGGCCGCATCCTGAAGACGTCTTTTACAGATATAATTCTGGCGGCCTTTCATAAGAACATATTTGATTTTTTTTCCGATTATTTTTTCAACTGCAGGTATATCTTTGTCACAAAGCTGACTTTGAAGATTTATGGTTCCAGTAGAGATGATTACTTTTTCATTATTTTTTAAAGCCCAGACAGCTGCAGGAATAAGATAAGCATAGGATTTTCCAACTCCAGTTCCCGCTTCAAACGCTCCAAGTTTATTCTGATTAAAGGCAACTGCAATCGATTTAAGAAGTTCAATCTGACTTTTTCTTTCTTCAAAGTTTTCATACATTAAAGAAAGAGGTCCGCCTGCACTGATATACGAAGCTGATTCTTCTACATTCAGTTCTTTGTATTCACCCATTTACTTTTCCCCAAAACACCAAAAGAGCAAAAAAAAACCTGCTTTTTCAAGCAGGTTATCTAGCATCTCCTAGCAGAATTGAACTGCTGTTGTCGGGATGAAAACCCGATGTCCTAACCACTAGACGAAGGAGACATACAAGTCATTTCGTGACTGATGTTGATAATATATAGGATTGCTTGATTTATGTCAACAGTAAAAAAAACTTTTTTCAAAAAATTTCACTTTTTTTTTACATTCCCATACCAAACTTTGAAACCAGCTTATCTCTTAATCCCTGAACATCTTCTTCCTTAATTCCTAGGCGCAAAGCATCATCTACATCCTGCATTGATTTTTCAAATTCCCCAAGTTCATAATAACTAAGGGCTCTGCGATAATGAGTATGAGCCTGAAATTCATTAAGCTCAAGGCTCTGTGTAAAGCATTGAACAGCATCATCGTATTTTTTAATAATGGAATAAACAATTCCTTTGTAATAATACGTACGGAATGCTTTAGGGTCATAGAATATACTTTTTTCAAAGTCGTCTAATGCTTCATCATATTTATTAAGGGCAAAGAATGCCATACCGCGGTGTTTATGAATAACAGCAAGAACCGGCTCTGGGGGAACAGGTTTTGCTTCAAGGATCTTAGAATAAATATTAACTGCACCATCAAGATTTCCGGCATTATGCTGCTGGATTGCACCAAGAATCATTTCATCAATTGTTCCCTGAACAAATGGTGTAACTCGGGAAATATCTTCTGGTTTTGTCTGCTTTGTTTCACCTTCAGAAGTAAGGTTATCAGCAATAGCATAAAAAGAATTACGACGTTCCGAGATTTCCCGCTGCAGTTTATTCTGATAATCGCGAATTTCCTGGAAAGTAATATCTGCAAGACTGAGCGAAGCATTAAGACTTGCAAGTTTTCTTCTGAGAGGAATATCCAGAGGATTAAACTCTGTTTTATATATTAGTTCATGCTCTACTTCAGCCCAGGCATCCTGAAGAATTGTACGAATCTGTATTTCACAAACAGCATCTTCAGGAAGAGGCTTAAGATTTTCATAAATATCAGTTAAAGGAGGAGTACACTCTTCAGGAATTTTTACTAGTACATGAACCGATT
>JAHBAD010000004.1 GCA_018385395.1 Treponema sp. | reverse complement strand
CGATTACGGCTCATATAGCGAGAAGAATATGGTGCATTACAAACTTCATCTTTTGAAGGTGCAGGAATATCTTTTAATATTTCCTTTAATGTCATTCTGTCGTTTGTTGGTTTCGGAAATGAATATTTTATTCCTAAGTCTTTTTTTATACCAACAATAATTACTCGATTTCTATCTTGGGGAACACCATAGTCAGCGGCATTTACAAGTGTAGGAACAACATCATAGCCTTTTGACGAAAAATCTTCCAAAATTGCTTCAATGATTTGACCATCACCGAGAGTTAAAATACCTTTTACATTTTCAGCAACAAATGCAAGAGGCTGTTTTTCCTCAACAAGTTTTACAAAATAACGGTAAAGTAAATTTCTTTTATCATCCAATTTTCTTGGACCTGCTAAAGAGAAACCTTGATTTTCAAACCCCATGTCCAGACCGCCAGCACCACTAAACAGTGATACCAAGGGAATTTTCTTTTTGTCCATACAAATACCTCTATACGAGTATAAACATGACAAAATATAATTTTTCTAAAAATATTAAATTTTTGAAGAAATTTCTACTATATAACCAGTCCAGTGGGCTGTCTGCAGTAAGAATATTATCTTCCGGTTATGCCAGTTCTGTCTGGTCGCGTGTTATGTTTTTCATCCATTTGTATTTGAAGAAATGTATGAAAATGAAAGGCATTTTTTCAAGCTCATCAAGAGTCATTGCAAAGTAAACCCAGATTGGCGAAAGTTTCAGAACATAGGCTGCAAATGCCATTACAGGAATTGCTACCCCCCACATCATTATGGTGTCCATTATAAAGCCGTAACGGGAATCTCCGCCGCCTCTAAAGCATCCGCAGATAAGACAGGTATTAATTCCTTCGCCAATCATGCGGTAAGTTGTCATTAACATCATCATGCTTAAGTAAGACAAGGCTGTAGAAGTAAGCTTATCGGCATAGAAACTTAAAATCAGTGGGCGAATTGCAACAATAATCAAACTTCCAATTACTCCCACAATAATTGTCAGAATCAAAAGTTTCTTTGAATATTCCTTTGTTGCTTCGATCTGGTTTGAACCAAGGGTCTGTCCTACAACAACTGTAGTGGCATTAGCAAAGGCACGCATTGCAATAGCCCCGATATTTACAACCATAATTGCAACAGCGTTTGCGGCAATAATGTCGTTTCCCATGTGTCCCATAATGGAAGCAAAAACGGAAGTTGCAAGACTCCAGATAAGATCATTTCCCATAGCAGGAAAACTGATTTTTATAAAATCTCTTGCAAGAATTACCGGAGTTGAGAAAAAGTATTTCAGCCGGAATTTGATTTCACATCTGAATGAATAAATTACACAAAGAAGAACTTCGGAAAAACGTGCAAAAACAGTTCCAAGAGCAACCCCTATTACACCAAGTTTTGGAAGTCCGAAAAAACCGAAAATGAAGGATGCATTAAAAAATACGTTTACACATAAAGAAACAACAAAAACTACAGACGGAAAAATTACTTTCCCTATGCTTCTGAGTGCGCTGAAATAAGTCTGGGCAATGCCCATAAAAATAAATGAAACAGAAACAATGCGAAGATACTGGGCACCAGTTTCTATGGTTTCAAGATCTGATGAGAAAATCTTCATTACAGCACGCGGGAATAGAATTGAAATGCTTGTGAAAACTGCTGCTGCAATAAGAGAATAACGGGTTGAAATCCCGATGATTTTTTCTACTGTATTTCCGTCTTTTTTGCCCCAGTACTGTGCAACCATTACGGAAGTACCTGTCGCAAGACCAAAGAAAATACAAAAGATTACGAAGGTGTATTGATTTGCCAGGGATGAGGCAGCCATTGCAGTCTGCCCCACGTACCCCAGCATGATTGTGTCAGCGGTGCCGACTAATGTGCTGATAAGATTCTGGACCATCAGCGGGATGGCCAGAGTCAATGTCCATTTATAAAGCTGTTTTGTTGATAAAACTTTGTCAGTCATAATCAGACTCCCTTTTCTGCAAGGTAATTTACCGCTGAAAGAGCTGCAACATTGCCTTCGCCTGCAGCTTTAATATACTGGTAAGGCGTTCCTGTTATGTCGCCGGCTGCAAATAAACCCGGAATATTTGTTTTAAGACTTCGGTCAACTTTCACGTGATTTTCTTCTATTAATAATCCCGGTACCAGCTGGGAAGGTGCTACATTTTCCCGAAGCACAAAAATCCCGTTTGCAGAAAGTTTTCCAGTTTCCAGGTTCAAAATCATCTGCCCATTACCTTTTTCTATGGAAACCGGTTTTACCTTTGTCAGAACTTCAATATTTTCTTTATTGATTTTACAGTCAGGATACATTGCAACATAAGTCACTTTATCTGCAATTTCAGAAAGAAACTCTGCTTCCTTTTCTTCTTTGGGCCCATAGCCGATTACCACGGCAGTTTTTCCTTTGTACAGCGAAGCATCGCAGGTTGCACAGTAGCTTACTCCGCGGCCAAGATTCATAAGCTCGCCCGGGAATTCATGAACCTGAGACATACCGCATGCAAGAATTACACTTTTTGCTTCATAATTTGTTCCCTGTCCCTGCAGGGCGAAGTAATCTCCCATGGCATAAACGGCATTTATTTTATCTTCTGTGATTTCAATATTATTTTGAGAAAGCTGATTAAGAAAAGCCTTCTGCATGGCTTCCCCTGAAACTTCAGGAAGGCCGAGATAATTTTTTATGAGATGTGCTTTATAAATTTTTTCACTTAAAGTTTTACTGCCCAAAAAAAGAATGCTTTTATTTCTGGCGCGGGCTGTAAGAGCCGCTTCACATCCTGCAGGTCCTGTCCCGATAATTGCTATATCAAATCTTTCCATAAAAAAACCTATCCTGTTTATAAGGATAGGTATATTATATCAGAAATTCAAGGATATCGCTAAATGCGTACACTTCGTACGTATGGTCAAGGCACGCTCGCTAAAGCTCGCTTAAAGCCTTGACTCATCCGTGCTAAAGCTGTCGCTAAAAGCGTACACTTCGTACGTATGGTCAAGGCACGCTCGCTAAAGCTCGCTTAAAGCCTTGACTCATCCGTGCTAAAGGTGTCGCTAAAAGCGTACACCTTTAGTAGGCGCTGTCGTGAACACCGGCGATGGCGCGGCCAGATGGTTCGTCCATTTTGCCCCATGCTTCATCCCATTCAAGAGCTTTAGCTGTTGAACAGGCAACACCGGCTTCGTGTGGAACACAAAGAGCGGCGCTGTCACTTGGGAACAGACTACTGTAGATTTCGCGATAGAAGTATTCTTCTTTTGTTTTCGGTGTGTTTACAGGGAATCGTTTTTCTCTCTGTGCAAACTGAGCATCGCTAATCTTCTGGTTTGTCATTTCTTTAAGAGTATCAATCCAGCTGTAACCTACACCATCGCTGAACTGTTCCTTCTGTCGCCAGCAAACATCTGGAGGGAGGATATCTTCAAATGCTTTGCGGACAATCCATTTTTCAATGCGCTGTTTTCCGTCTGGCAGCTTGATGCTCATTTTATCAAGGGGGTTCAGACTCATTGCAATGTCGATGAATTCTTTGTGGAGGAATGGAACACGGCCTTCAATACCCCATGCCATAAGAGATTTGTTTGCACGGTTACAGTCGTAAAGGTGAAGTTTTTCCATTTTGCGAACAAGTTCTTCGTGGAATTCCTGGGCGTCTGGAGCCTTGTGGAAGTAAAGGTAACCACCGAAAAGTTCGTCAGAACCTTCTCCAGAAAGAACCATTTTAATTCCCATAGCTTTGATTGCACGGGCAAGCAGGTACATTGGAGTTGAAGCACGAACTGTTGTAATGTCGTATGTTTCAATGTGATAAATAACATCTTCAAGAGCGTCCAGAGCTTCCTGAATTGTAAAGTGAATTTCATGGTGAACAGTTCCGATAAATTCTGCAGCTTTACGTGCAGCAGCAAGGTCAGGCGAACCTTCAAGACCAACTGCAAATGAATGCAGCTGAGGCCACCATGCGTCTTTCAAAGAACCTGTTTCAACACGTTTTTTTGCAAATTTCTGTGTAATAGCAGCAATTACAGTTGAATCCAAGCCACCGGAAAGAAGAACGCCGTAAGGAACGTCAGACATAAGCTGTGCTTTTACTGCACTTTCAAGACCATCACGAACTTTTGCAATTACAGAAGGATCAATGATTTCGCCTTTGTCATCTGTTGCACAAGGTGCATCTTTTACTGCATCAAAACTTTCCCACTCGCGTTTGTACCATTTTGCTGGTTTTTCATCTCCAGACCAGAAATAGCAGCCGTTAGGGAATTCTTCGATTGTCATACAGTAACCTTCCAGAGCTTTAAGTTCTGAAGCTACATAGTAACGGCCGTTTTTATCCCAACCCTGATAAAGCGGAACAACACCAATTTCATCACGGGCGATAAGATACATATCTTTTTCTGAATCGTATAATGCAAATGCAAAAATACCTGAAAGCTTTTCAATCATTTCCTCAAAGTTTCCGCTTTCACGGTATTTTTTGTACAAAGGAAGAATTGCTTCACAGTCTGAACCTGTCTGGAAGGCATATTTCCCATCAAATTCACTACGTATTTCCTTATGGTTATAAATTTCACCGTTTGCTGCAAGAATAATTTTTCCGTCATCACTTACAAGCGGCTGTTTTCCGCTGAACGGGTCAACAATAGCAAGACGTTCATGAGAAAGAATTGCATTATTTCCTGTATATACACCGCTCCAGTCCGGACCACGATGACGAATCTTCTTTGACATTTCAAGAACCTGCTGGCGGATTTCTTCTTTAATTCCATCACTTACAAATTCTGATCCTGTGCTTAAATCAAAAACTCCTACAAATCCACACATATATACCCCCTGTGTAAAATAATTCATAATTCACAATTCATAATTCACAATGAGATTTTTCTAGAAGAAAATTTCTGCACAGAATGAACTATGTTTTCATGTGTTAAAAAAAGGCGGCAAAGATTTCATCACGATAAATTTTCCCTTCCGGAACAAATCATCATGACGACACCTTTGTCGCCTTTATAAAAATAAGTTTATGAGGGGGAAAGCCTTCCCCCTGGGTTCAAAGCTTCAGCCGCCTGAAGTCGTCTTCACTTTTCACCACACCCCCTTCTCCTAGGGCTCCGCCCTAAAACCAGGGATCAAAAAAAAAGACGCCTGACTTAAAGAGACGACACTTCGTCTGCCTTAAATCAAGCGTCTTTGCTTGTTTTTAATAAATTAACAAATTACACGAAAAAGTGCAAGTAGATTTACAACGTTTTATTTTTTATTCAGATGAAAAAAGTCACCATAGATGAGCCTGGCTGTTTACATAAATCAGCTGCCTGTTAGGGGAAGTCTCCCCTTACGGGCGCACGCTGTTGCGCCCTATCCCCTCTGCGGGCTCAAACGCCGCCCGCAACGCCTGCTTTTACAATGACACTAACTTTTAGATATTCTTCAACATTCAAAAAAATCTAACTCAGAAGCTTTCTCTTTTTCCATATTCCGCTGTAGTAATAAATCATTGCAGGAATTGTAGTAAAGTAAGGAGCCAGAAAGTACCCCAGAAAAAATCCCTTAAGTCCAAGCCCTGCTACAATACCAATTACGTAACTCAAAGTAATGCGGGCAACAAAACCGTCAAGAATTGAGAAAATAAGTGACATTTTTGAATTCCCAATTCCCTGAATAAAACCGTTGTATGGAGTCATACAGGCAAGAGCCGGAACACCTACTGCCATACACATCATATAAAGGGGTGCCATTTCCAGAACTTCGGGATCTTTTGAAAACAGGCTGAAACAGCCTTCCGGGAAAAGAATAAAAACAGTCGTAAGAAGTCCCCAGAAAATTATATTACTGACAAGCCCCAGGTGAATGCTTTTATGAACACGGTCCATTTTTCCAGCTGCAATATTCTGCCCTACCATGCTGCTTACAAAAGCTCCAACAGCTCCTGACATTACAAAACCAAGACTCTGAAGGCGGCTTCCAACTCCGAAAGTTGCCGAAGCAATTACTCCAAATGAGTTTACCAGGGCGCATACAAACATCATGCTGATATCAATACTGCTGTTCTGAAGGGCAAAAGGAACTCCAAGTTTTACAAGTTTTGCAGCAGTTCCGTTTTCTGGAATAAAGCTTTTTGCTTTAAAGTCGAAGTGAAATTCTTCTTTGCGCCTTACAAGGAATACAAGCGCAATAACAAAGCTTACTGCCTGTCCTAAAATGGTGGCCCATGCAGCACCTGCAGCGCCCATCTTGAAATATCCTACAAGAAGAAGGTCGCCGGTCAGGTTTACGATTGTTGAAATCAGAATAAAAAGAAGCGGACGTTTAGAATCTCCCATTCCGCGAAGAATGGCAGAAACCATGTTATATCCGTAAGTAAAAAGAACACCGCCTGAGCAGACCTTCATATAAGCCTTTGCCATTTCAAAACTTTCTTCCGGCGTATTCATAAGGCGGAGAACCGGAACTGAAAAAACAAATCCTATAAGGGTCATTAAAAGTCCCAGAACTCCAACCAGTGTAAATACAGTTCCGATTGTCTGATTCAGTTTCCTGTATTCTTTTCCGCCGATAATCTGGCTGATAAATACCTGACCTCCAACAGAAAAGCCGATGCAAAGGGTTGCCATTAAGTTAAAAACCTGGCTTCCAATGGTAATAGCAGAAAGTCCTGCACTTCCAACAAATTTTCCCACAATGACCATATCTACAAGGCCATAACAAAGCTGCAGTGCATTGGCAAACATCACAGGGAGAGTGAAGACCACCATCTTCTTGAAAACTGACCCTTGAGTCATATCATTAATAATTGCTTTTGGAGAATCGCTCATAGTGAAAGGTATTATATCTTTTTATAAGTTTTTATCCAAACAATTATTTAGTTCGCTGATAGTATTCACTAATTCGTAAGGGTTTTTGTCCTTTATAATAAAGAGGAGAATTACTTGGATGAGAAGAAAGAAGAACTTCAAATGGGCGCAAGCATACGAAATCTTTTTTTAATAAGCTGCGCCCTTTGAGACTATGCCCTTGCCGCTCCGTCAATATGAAGAACATCACCTGTTATGTAAGACGCTAAATCGCTTGCAAGAAACAAAAATCCATTTGCAATGTCTTCAGGAGTACCCATTCTGCCCAGCGGAATTGATTTTATAAGGGGTTCAATCATCTGTTTTGGAAGATTTTTTACCATATCTGTTTCTGTAATTCCAGGAGCAACGGCATTTACCCTGATTCCAAATGGAGCAAG
>JAHBAD010000170.1 GCA_018385395.1 Treponema sp. | reverse complement strand
ACTTCCCCCAACTTCACCAGTGGCCACTTGCTTTCAATTTTCAATTCTCCATTCTCAATTTGCACATTACATTTAATCGCCTTGTCAAAACTTGTCCGGCTAAAATCAATCATATCTTTGAATGCATAAGAGTTCACATATTTTTGCAGTTGTCCTTCACTTCGATAAATTCCCAGGAAGGTATCTTTTACAAAGCGGGCAATGCTGTTTTCTTCATCATAAACATTGTATAAGAGGCCGCAGGCGTTTTGAGGCGTAGAGCTTTTTATCTTGATTCCTTCATCACCTTTGCGGTTGCTCCAGCTGTAGCCCAAAAAAGCTTCCTGTTCTGCATTGTCGCTAGGAGCTGTTACGACAAGAGTCTGCTGTTTATAGATAAGGGCAAAGTAATAGAGTTTTTCCTTTTCAATGGAAAGAACATAATCATAAAAAGCTTTTGAAATTTTTTCACTTTTGAGTTTTTTAAATTCAGTACTTTCTTCAAACTCTTTGGCATACATTCCAAAATAGGCATGTGTCTTAAATTGCGTATAATCCTCGCATGCACGGGCGGCCTTTATAAATTGGAGATAATCTTCTTTTGTTACTTCAATCTTTTTGCAATAAGAATCAAAAATCTCTTTGTCGCTTACCACATTCAAGTCATCATTTTCAAATATTGCAGTCACATTATCTTTTGCAATTTCAGCTTTCACAGGCGGTTCATTATTTTTTTGCAAATAAAGAACAACAGTATTTGTACCTGTCGCTCCAAAAGTCTTGCTTCCAAATTGAACGATGGCATGAAGTGTAAAATTTTTTAGAATCTCTTCGCGGGCTTTTATGTAACTTGTACTTGAATTGCTCAAAATAGAACTTGGCAAAATTACGGCAGCAATTCCTTTAGGCTTTAGAAGCTGGGCAATTCGTTCAACAAAAAGAGTTTCAATTTCCTTTCCGTCTTTTGAAATATACTGCAAAAGATTCAGCTCATTATTTTTGAGTTCCAGATGATTCTTGAATGCGCTCACACTATATGGTGGATTTGCTACTAAAATATCAAACTGTCCGTTTTCAATAACAATCTTTTCATTATGATTATCCAATCCATCCCCAAAGACGACGTTTCCGTTATCAGCACCGTGCATGAACATAGAAATTTTGCTTACCCGTGCCAGACGATAGTCTTTTTCAATTCCAAAAAGGCAATCTCGTTCCCATCCCTTCTCTGCCTTAAATCCAAGATTTGCAATTGTTTCATTTACCTCACGAAATCCTTCTGTTAGAAAATGTCCTGCTCCGCAAGCATAATCTATAATTTTTGGATAGCGGATTTCCTTCTTTTCTTCATTTTCAATAATATTTCTAAGCGGTAGACATTTCCATATAAAGCAAGTAATTGGAATTGGAGTAAAGAATTGACCTTCGTTCTGTTTAAAACCTTTGTTCAAAAGCTGTTCAAACATGTCACCTAAAAGCTGTAATTCATTTGAATCAATAATTCTGTACTTTTGAAAAAGCTCTACCATTTCTACAAGAATTTTTCCGTTCTGGTAAAAGAGGGCTTTATTATGAACGTCCTTGAATGCAAAATCATTGTTTGTGTAAAATTTGAGTTTCGTAATTGTTTCGTTCAGTTCGGCTTCCAGCTGCTCCCGATTCTCACCGATTGCGTTTTTCATCAGGGTTTTTACATAATCATCCGCCACATAAAATACATCTTCCTTCATAAATTCCTTCATACCGAAATGATGGAGTTTTTGAAGTCTGTCCTGCATTTTTTGATAGGTATCTGTTCCTGTCTTGTACTGAAACTCTACTTCACTTTCCAATGATTTTGTTTTTTCATCATAGAGCTTTGCAATAAAGAGGGCAATCAAACGGTTAAAGGCATTTTCTTTGTCGCTCACATTATTGTGACGTAAAATTTCTTCAAACTGATTTACGATTTTGTTATCACGGCTAAAGTCAACAAGACGTTTCTTCTTTAACGGAAGTACACCAATGTCATAAGCAACTGTTTCTTCATCAAAAAGAATATCACCTAAAAATTTCTGCTCGTAAGTTTCTTTCCAAACTTCATAAAGATTTTCTACTGTAGTTGCATCACGATAAAGCTTAAGTGATTTATCATCTTTAGCAAGTTCAATATAGTTAGCATCATCAGAACAATTCACAGTTGCCACTGTAGACGTAATTTTTTCATTTATTTCATCAAAATCACTTGCATACAAAACTAGCCATTTTGTAGCCTTTGACTGCTGCCAGTAAGAAAAAAGCTGACCACCGTCATTTTTCATATTACTTAATTCTTTTTTATATTCACTGTCAGCTGTCTTACATTCGATAATGCACAGATAGCGGGAACCGTCTTTATTTTTTACACAAATATCAGCCTTGCCACTTTTTCCACCATGACCTAGAGACCAACGCGGTTCAAGTTCAATATGCTCTGGACGGTAACCTTTGTCAAACAGCCGAGCAACACACTCAAATACAACAAAGTTTTCTGGATGTTCAAAATTGCTTGTTGTACCGTCATTTACTTCAAAGCCTTTCTCAGTAGGATAAATAAGCTTTCGATTTGTAAAATCGGCTTTTAAATCGCAGTCAACACTATCAAAATGCTTTATGTATATATTGTTTTCATTTATAAACTCAAGAGATTTAAGAACTCTTTGAAAATTTTCGAGTGTAATCAAAGCAACTTCCCCAAAATAAATTTATATTAGTATAGCTTAATTTGAAAGTAATATTAAGTCAGGGTCTCCACATTTAAAATACTATTTCTGGAAAGCAAATGCTTTGCGATAAACACGAAGGATGCCTTGAAAAAGTTGTAAACATGTATAACGCGGAAACCCTGGTATGAGCCGTACATGCTTTGCAACTTTTGATAAAATCGACAATACTGTTATCGATACTGTTATATGGAGTAAAAACTTATGAAAAATTTTGGAGCACAACCTTTAATTTTCCCTATGCCGGTTCTTATTCTGGGAACTTATGACAAAAATGGAAAACCAAACGCTATGAATGCTGCCTGGGGCGGAACTGTAGAAGCAGACCAGATCTGTATTTCACTTTCATCTCATGCAACAACTGATAATATTGAAGTAACAAAGGCTTTTACTGTTGCTTTCGGAACTGCCGATACTGTGGTGCCTTGTGATTATGTTGGTATTGTAAGTGCAGGCAAAGAACCTGATAAAATGCAGAAAGCAGGATTTACAACACGCAAAAGTGAATTTGTTAATGCGCCTGTAATCAATGAACTTCCTGTAACACTGGAATGTGAACTTCTCCGCATTGACGGCGATGCTTCAAAAGATGAATTCCACTACATTGGAAAAATTGTGAATGTTGTGGCTGATGATAAAGTTCTGGACGACAAGGGTAATATTGATATTATGAAGCTTCGTCCTATCTGTTACGACCCTTCAAATCACGGTTACCACGTAATCGGTGAAAAAGTTGGACAGGCTTTCTCTGACGGTAAAAAACTGTGCTAGGACTTTAAAAGGCCTTGCCTGAACCTTTCAAAAAGCCATACCATAATTGAGATATTCTTCCTTTTGGTGTATCTTATGGTATGGCTTTAATCCTCCCGATTATCCTTTGTTTTATCCCTTTATTACTTACGTTTTGCCTTCTTTTGTTCTGCTTCAAAATGAAGCTGACTCATCTTCTTGTGGCTTTTCTGTGCGGATTAGTGTGTGTTCTGCCTGTTTCGGTAATCCAGTTTTTCTGCGGAATGGCTCCTTTCTTTGCGAATCAGTCTCTTATTTTTATCCTGATAAAATCGGTACTTCTTTACGGCCTTGTTGAAGAACTTTGTAAAATGGGACTGATTTTTGTTTTACCTCACAAGGATTACACACCTTTCAAGTTTCTGATGCTTTCTTTTTTCTTTGGTTTAAGTCTTGGTTGTTTTGAAAGCGTCATTTATTTTCTGGATCATTTTCAGAAATCATCAAGTATAGGCGGGGTTCTGCTTTATAAACCGGTGTTTATCCGAATGTTTACAGCAGACCTTATTCACATGTGCTGTGCAGGGCTTTTGGGCATTTTTGTCTTTGAAAACCGCCGGTCAGCCGCTTATTTTTCACTTGTAATTCTTGCTGTTTGCCTTCACGGGGTTTATGACTTTTTTGCCGGTTTCGCAAACAGCTTTAAGTATTTTTCCCTGGCAGTAATCTTCTTTGCTGCTATTGAATGCAGGGTAAGATACTCAATATACAATCCAGCCGAAAAGTAATAGTATAGAAGAACATATAATTATATATGAGGATTTGGTATGGGAAACTCACTTAGAGAAAAATACGGTTCTCTTTTTCAGGAACTGATGTCTTTGTCACAGGCAGCTGCAAAAATTGATGAATCTAAGGTTTACGAAGAAGGAAATCCAAAAACTAGAAAATACATGGATATTCTTCTGGATCAGGTTATGAAGCCGGATTCAGGCCTTAAAGGAATTGAAAACTTCAAGGCATTTTATGATTCTGTAGTAAATGAAGGTAAGAGCGGTCTTATCCTTATGGAACACTACACAAACGTTGACCTTCCTGGAATTATCGCCCTTCTGAACAAACACGGTGAAGCATGGTCAAAAGATTTTGCAGACCGTATCGTTGCCGTTGCAGGAATGAAACTGAACGAAGAAGATCCTGCAGTTCGTGCCTTTGCTGAAAGTTTCACACGTGTTGTAATTTATCCTACTCGCAGTCTTGAATCGGTAAATGCAAAGGAAATTACAGAAGAAGAAAAACAGGAAGAAGCAATGCGCGCCCGCAAAATCAACTTTGCCGCTATGCGTGCAATGGATGGTTGTAAAAAGCGTGGACAGATTATTCTGGTATTCCCAAGCGGTACCCGTTACAGACCAGGAAAACCTGAAACAAAGAAAGGTCTTCGCGAAATTGACAGCTACCTGAGACTTTTTGACAATATGCTTCTGGTTTCTATCAACGGAAACTGTCTCCGCATTGACCCGGAACATCCAGGTGATATGCTTGCTGATATCGTAGTTGAAGATACACTGACATTTACAGCTTCGCCTGTTATTCAGTGTAAAAAGTTCCGTCAGGACATTCTGGATTCACTTCCTGCTGATGAACCTGATCCAAAACAGAAGACAATCGATCGTGTTATGGAAATTCTGGATGAAATGCACGAAGCCGAAGAAAAGAACAGAGCATAAAATTAATGGTCATTGAGCTTGTCGAAATGACCAGGAGAAGGAAAATAAATGAAACTTGTAAAACTTGCTGATGAACTTAAATCAACATCTTACCCAGGACGCGGAATCGTAATAGGACGTTCTGCTGACGGAAAAACAGCCGTAACTGCTTACTTTATTATGGGACGCAGTGAAAACAGCCGTAACCGTGTTTTCGTAGAAGATGGCGAAGGACTCCGCACACAGGCTTTTGACGATTCAAAAATGGTTGATCCACACCTTATCATTTACTGGCCTGTTCGCGTTCTTGGAAACAAGACAATCGTAACAAACGGTGACCAGACAGATACAATCAATGACGGAATGAAAGAAGGAAAAACTTTCGAAGAATCACTCCGCATTCGCGAATTCGAAGATGACAAGCCAAACTATACACCGCGTATTTCAGGTATCATGGAAATTGAAAAGGGTGTTTACTCTTACCAGATGTCTATTCTGAAGAGCGATGACGGCGACGGTGACCGATGTGAACGTTTCACATACGCTTATGAAAATCCAAAAGCAGGTGAAGGACGCTTCATCCATACTTATATGGGCGACGGAAATCCTCTTCCAAGCTACTGCGGAGAACCAACAAAAGTTGATATCGATGCTTGCGCAGGCGACATCGACAAGTTCACTTCACTGGTTTGGGACAACCTGAACGCAGATAATAAAGTTTCACTTTTCGTTCGCTTCATCGACATTGAAAGCGGTAAATACGAAACACGCATTGTAAATAAGAACAAATAAAAAGGATGGCCCTTGAGACCCTTCGACAGGCTCAGGGTGACATTCCTGAATCAAGGTCCATTTAATAAACCAGAAGGCGGAAAGATGATCAGAAAATCCGGCAGAAGTATTAAACCTCTTCTTTGCTTTTCTTTTCTGACCCTTTCCGCCCTTTTATTTAACTCCTGCGGCAAAAACTATTCCGCCTTCTGCCGGGAAGCCGATTCATACCTTGAAGATTCAAATTTTCAGGGAACGGTTCTTGTAGCCCGCGGGAAAAAAGTCATTTACAGTAAAGGTTTTGGACCTGAGGATGAAAAAGCAAAGGTTTCTTCGGATAATTCTCCGGATACGGTTTATGAAATCGGCTCCATTACAAAGCAAATGACAGCGGCTGCAATTATGCAGCAGGTGGAAAAAGGAAAAATCTCCCTTGATGATACTCTGGAAAAGTTTTTTCCCGAATATACTTACGGGTCAAAAATAACAGTCAGGATGCTTCTGGAAATGCGTTCGGGGCTTTTGGATCATATAAACGGACCTGAAGAATTTTTTGGGAACAAGCTTGCCCGGCAGATTAGTCAAAAGGAACTGGCTGGAAAAACTGTTAGCCGTGATGAAGTATTGAATGCTCTATACAAGGCGCCTCTTTTGACAACACCTGATTCAACGTACTTTTATTCAAATACAAATTATTACCTTCTGGCGCTTATTCTGGAACAGGTGACAGGTATGTCCTATGAAGATTACATGGCTGATTATGTGTTTAAGCCTGCAGGCATGAAAAGTTCTAATACAAGTTTTCAGAATACAACTGCACGCGGATACATAAAGAACAAGTGTTACAGCATTCCCAAAAGTCTGGCTCTTGGTTGCGGTGATGTGAACTCAACTGCAGAAGATCTTCTTAAATGGAATCTTGCTTTTACAAAGGGGAAGATTGTTTCTAAAAAAACTTTCCGCCTGATGACAGATTCTGATTCTTACGGGTTCGGAGTTTATTGCACTGAAAATTCAATTCTTCATTCAGGGGCAACTCACGGATTTAATTCTTATAATGAATATTTTCTCAAAGAAAAAGTATCGTTTATAATCCTTTCAAATAAACCTCAGTCTCTATTGAATACAACAACGGTTGCGGGAAAATTGAAGAAGTTTTATTTCCCGGATTCAAAAAAAGTTTAATATTCTGAAATACTGAAGTATAATAAAACGATGCATTATAAAATGCGCAGAATAACATTTATTTCGTTCATTCTCATATCCATACTGTTTTCTTCCTGTGCAAACAGTTTTCGAAAAAATTCACCCAGAGTTTTTCTTCGTGAATGGAGCTATTCCATAGATGGAAGAACATATATACAGCTTCCTCCAAAACCTTTGGGAAATCTTGAAAGTTATCTTCCTGGAAACAAAGGATTCATTACTCTTCACACAGAGTTTGAACTTCCATGGAAGCTTGCCAGTGGAGATGTTGGACTGGCACTTGGAAAAATCCTTATTGCATCAAAAATTTATTTAAATGGCACAGAAATAGGGGGAACTGGAAGCTTCCCTCCAAAAGTTTATTCTGCAGGTCAGGCATACACGAATATAAAACTGAATCCTCAGTTTCTGAAATTAGACGGAAAAAACACGATTGAAATTGTCATGTGGGTAGAAGGTAAAGGCGGTATTTCCGATAAGCCTTTTATCAGCACTTATACGGATACAAGCCGATTTACCAGTACCATGACATTTTTTTATTCGAAGCTGAATTTGATTTTCGCATGGTCAATGGTTTTGGCGGCTGGAATCTACCTTATGTTTTTCGCTCAACAGAGAAAAGAAAAGCATTACCGTGATTATGCTTTGATGAACCTTTGGACTGCAGTGTATCTTGTTCCGATGTGGGCAAGTGAGATTCCCAATGTTTTGATGAGAATTCCATATATATGGTGGAACACCATTTTTAATGGAGCTGTTGCAATCATTTCTAATTATTATGCGGTATCTTTTGTTCGTTCTTTTCTTGGTGTAGAAACAGGAAGGAAAACCAGGATTTGCCGGAGGATTCTGGCCATAATTGGAATAATTTTTATGGTTATGATTCCAAACCAGGTTTTATTTTATAAGTATCAGTTTGTAATGCTGGGATTCATATTAATTCAGCAGGTATATTCTGTTTCGGCTGTTTTCAGTGAATTCAAAAAAAGAAATAAGCAGCTGATTAATCTGGTTATAGGATTTTCACCGGTTATTCTGACTCTTTTTGTAGATATCGTTTTGAAGTTTGTTTTCAGGCTTTCCATGGTTCCGTATATGACCATTTTTGGTTGGCAGATGACATCCATTACATTTATATGTATCGTAACAATTCAGTATTCAAGAATCAGAAAGAGTTTTGAGTATTTGAATGAGAACCTGGAAAAAGAAGTAAAAGAACGGACTTTGGAGCTTACAAAGGCAAATAAAGAACTTGAAAAAAGACAGGCCGAAGCAGATCGTGACATGCAGCTTGCTGTACATGTTCAGCAGTCCTTCTATGCAAAGAAACCTGAATTTCCAGGATGGGATATAGCTGTTTCATTTAATCCTCTTTCAGGCGTTTCTGGTGATATGTATGATTTCTTTAGGGTGGAAGGAAAGCTTCGCGGTTTCGGTCTTTTTGATGTTTCAGGTCATGGAATTTCTTCAGGGCTTGTTACAATGCTGGCAAAAAATTCCATTACCAATGCGTTCAAGGAAACTTTGTCTCTGAAACTGGACAAAGCAATGGAAGTGGTGAACCAGCAGGTTATTTCTATAAAAGGCGAAATAGAAAACTATCTTACGGGAATATTGTTCCGAATAGATAAAGGAAAACCCGGAAAACTAGAGTTTGTAAATGCAGGTGGTCCTCATCCGGTATTTAAAGCAAAAGGAAAAAAAGAAAAAGCAAAGTTGCTTCTTCCCAATGACAATAAACTTCATTACGGCATGATTGGCGTAAAAGATCTTGAAGTGAAATTTCAGGTAATAAAGACAAAGATGAAGCCGGGAGATGTTCTTGTTCTGTATACGGATGGAATCAGTGAAACTGAAAATAAAAACGGAGAGCCTTTTGGAAAAGAACGTATTATGGATGTTCTGAACAGAAAGGAAGGAAGTGCTCAGGAAATTGTTGATGCGATTATGAATGATCTTAGGGACTTCGCCGGCTTTGAAAAACTTGATGATGATATTACAGTTCTGGTTCTGAAAAAAACTGAAGAAGAGTTGGAAGAAGTTCTGGAACTGGAGAGTTTGTAATTAGTCTTTTGCCTATTGATGCAGTAAATAATCTGATTGTTGTTTAAAAGAAGATTTGTTTTTTGAAAGTTTTATTGCAGAAGATTTTGTATGGGCAGGCGGAGTTATCGCTTCTAGGGAATAAGCGGGATTTACTTATGCTGGAACGGTTGAAAAGTTATGCTTTTGTCTATAAGCCTACTAAAATAATAGGTATAAAATATTTTTATGACTGTTGATTGAAACTTAGTATTATTCAAACTTCCTATATCCAACTAGATTATTATCAGAAATCTTTGAAGGAGAAAAATATGGAAGCTAGTATTAATGGAAATGGGGCACATGGAAAAAGCCCCTGTCCCTGTGGGGACACAAAAATATCATTAGAAACATTTTGTGCACACGGATGGACAAAACTGGAAAATAAAACTGGCGCATTAAGCACACCAATTTTTTTGTCTTCAACTTTTGCACATCCTGATTTAAATCATTCTTCGGGATTTGACTACAGTCGCGGCCTGAACCCGACACGCCTTGAGCTGGAGCAGACTGTGGCCGCTCTTGAACACACAGAATATAGCCTGGCTTTTTCTTCCGGCATGGCTGCAATTTCTACCTGGGTTAAACAGTTTGTTCCTGGCGACCATGTTCTTTTAAGCGAAGATCTTTACGGCGGAACTTTATGTGTGGACAATACATTTCTTTCGCCGTATTTGCAGCAGCCAAAATTACTTGGTGCAGATTTTGTTGTTCACTCTGGAACAAAATATCTTGGTGGTCACAATGACGTGATTGCAGGGTTCCTCTGTTATTCAGGAAAAGAGAACGATGAGTTTTTTCGCGTGCAGGCTATGAGTGAGGGTGCAGCACTTTCTCCTTTTGACAGCTGGCTTGTTCTTAGGGGAATTAAAACTCTTCCTTTGCGTATGGACAGATCCTGTGACAATGCAGAAAAAATTGCCGATTTTTTGAAAACAGTTCCTGCTGTAGAAAAAGTTTTCTTTGCAGGCTTTGCAACAGGGGAAGAACTTGAAGTTCAGAAAAATCAGTCAAAACGTTTTGGTGCAATGATCAGTTTTTATGTAAAGGATGAAAAAAAGGTTCCAGAAATTCTTTCAAGATTTAAAGTGATAAGTTTTGCTGAAAGTCTTGGCGGAGTTCAGAGTCTTATTACATATCCGGTTACTCAGACACATAATTCAATTCCAAAAGAAATCCGTGAAAAAGTTGGAGTAAATGACAAGCTTCTCCGTCTTAGTGTGGGAATTGAAAATGCAGATGAACTGATTGCAGACCTGGAACAGGCCTTAAAGTAAGCGGCAGAAATGGAGGATATAATGAGTTACGACTTTTCTTTTGTTAACAGAAAAAATACTGACAGTTTGAAATTTGATTTTACAAAAGAGCGGGGACACAAAGAGGATTGTCTTTCCTACTGGGTTGCCGATATGGATTTTAAAACTGCACCGGAAATTCTTGAATCACTTCATGAACGTGTGAACCATGGAATTTTTGGTTATACAAATTTTAAAAGCCATTACTTTGAAGCAGTTTCCGCATGGATGAAAAATCATCATCAGTATGAAGTGGAAAGAGAATGGCTTATTGAAACTCCGGGTGTTGTGTTTGCTTTAGCAACTGCAATCAAAGCTTTTACAAAAAAAGGTGAAGCGGTTCTGATTCAGACACCTGTTTATTATCCTTTCAAAAATGTGATTGTAAAAAATGACAGAAAGGCTGTGACATCTCCACTGGTCTGGGAAAAAGATGAAAATGGATTTGGAAATTATTCAGTTGATTACGAAGATTTTGAAAAGAAGATTGTGGACAATAAAGTAAAACTTTTTCTTTTGTGTAATCCACATAACCCTGGCGGAAAATCATGGAAAAAAGATGTGCTTTTGAAAATTGCAGAAATCTGTCTTAAGCACAATGTAAAAGTTGTGAGTGATGAAATCCACGCTGACTTTGTTTGGAAGCCAAATACTCATACTGTGTTTGCTTCACTTTCGAAAGAAGTAGAAAAAATAACTGTGACCTGTACTAGTCCAAGCAAAAGCTTTAACCTGGCAGGTCTTCAGGTTTCAAATATTTTTATTGCAGATGAAAATCTTCGTAAAGCATTCTGGCTTGAACGGGAAAGAACAGGTTACGACGAACCGAACGTTCTTGGACTTACCGCCTGTGAAGCCGCTTATACCCATGGAGAAAAATGGTTTTCTGAGGCTTATGCTTTTATAAGTAGTAATCTTGAATTCGCTGTGGATTACATCAACACAAAATCCAAAGGACTTTTAAAATGTCGGAAACCTGATGCAACTTATCTTTTGTGGATTGACTGCTCGGCACTTCCTTACAATGATGCTGAACTGAACCGGCGTATTACAGAGGACGGAAATTTGTGGCTGGACCCTGGCAACATTTTTGGAAAGGAAGGAGAAAAGTTTCAGAGAATAAATGTGGCTACCAGCCGTGAGTATCTGGAGAAAGGCTTAGAGACTTTGGTGAAAGTTCTTCTGGCTTAGGTGCTGGAGGGCCGCGAAGCGGGTCCAGGATTTTCCTGGACCAACCGTAGGGGCGCCCGGAAGTACCGGCCTGCGAAAGCAGGTAAGCTCCGTTATAAATAAAAACTATTGCATAACATTAAATTTTAGTATTTCAAATAAACGAAAGAAATCTGTATTATCTGAATTACCTAGCGTACTGATAGGGAAAAGAAAACTAAGGAGGCCGAATATGGCATGTGGAGATACAGAAGAAACAACAATAAAAACAGGAAGCTGCTGCTACGTAGCACCAACCCCTGATGAAAGGTATACAGATGAACTTGCAGAAAAATACGCAGTAGAAACTGGAGCAGCAGCTCGTCCAAAAGAAACAATAAGTGAAATTGATGAAAGAGGAGCTTTTATCCGTCAGCCTAACGCTTTCATTCGGCCTTTTGGAGACAAAGAAGGGGACCTGAAAGCAGATATAGACCGCTACATTGTTTACTGGGCTACAGGATGTAACTGGTCAAACAGACCTTTAATTGCCCGCGAAATCTTAGGACTTCAGGATGTGATTAAAGATTACAGAGTTGATCATACAGGTGTAAGCAACAAATATGGCTGGGGCTTCAGAAACGAAGAAGACCACAAAGACCCAAACACAGGAGTTTACTTCCTGAGTCAGCTTTATCACAATGCAAACCCTGATTTCAAAGGCCGTGCAACAACACCGACTTTTGCAGATTACAAAGAAAAGAAAGCTGTAAACAACGACTATCACCGTCTGACAAACTACATTGAAGTTCAGTTCAGACCATTCCAGGCGCCGGATGCTCCGGATCTTTATCCTAAAGCATACCGTAAGGAAATTGACCAGTTCAACGACTGGCTTTTCCCACACATCAACAATGCCCATTATAGAATGGCCTTCTGTCAGAGTCCTGAAGCTCACCACGAAGCTTTTGATGACTTTTATGAAAGCCTGGACAAACTTGAAGTTCGTCTTTCGAACAACCGCTTCCTTTTTGGAGACTTCATTACAGACAGCGACATTCGTGCTTACGTATCACTGATCCGCTGGGATGTAAGCTACTACAAAAATGTGGGACCAACAAAACACCGCATTCAGGATTATCCGAATATCTGGGGTTATGTAAAAGAATTGAATTCAATTCCTGCTTTCCACAAATATTCAGATCCTGCAGTACTGGCTGCAAGTCATGCTTCTAATAAACAGAGTCTTTTTGCAGATTACAATTCACGTATTCTTGCAAAGGAAAACTGGGCAGAAGTTTACAAGGACGATGGAAGCCGTGCAAAGCTTAGTAATCATCCTGATGAAATTTATCTGAGACACCCTGCAGGAGAAACTTACGAAGAATATGCTTCAGAAATCAGCAGGACAATCTGGAACAGTCCTTCGTGGGAAGACAGGAATCCAAAGAACGGAGTTCTGGATGTAGATGCAAGCATAAACCCGCTTAAAGGAAAAATTGACAAATAACAATGACAAATGGCTCCGGGAGGAGCCGGGAAAGGAGAAATGAAAATGAAAAGAAATAATAAATTAATTACAGGAACAATTCTGGCACTTGCAGCACTTGGGCTTTCACTTACAGGCTGCTCAAAAAAATCTGGAAATGCTGAAGCAAAGGCAGAAGGAAAAACAATTGTAAAAGCTGTAACAAACGCTGGCCTTGCTCCATATACATTTGTTGACGAAAAGGATGAACTGACTGGTATTGATATTGAAATTACAAGAGAAATCTTTAATCGTCTTCCTCAGTACGAACTACAGATTTCTAAAGGGGACGCACTTCAGGGTGTAATCAGCGGACAGTATGACTTTGCTGTAAACAATTACGGTTACACAGAACAGCGTGGTGAAACTTATTATTACTCTTACCCATACAAGACAAGTTATTACGTTTTTATTCAGCGTCCTGATGATGAACCAATTAAGAACCTTCAGGATTTTGCAGACCGCAAACTGAAGATTGAATTATCAGCCGGAACAAACATGGCAAATGCAATTGAAGACTGGAATGAAGCTCACAAAGCAACTCCAATCAACCTGGTTTATTCAAGTTCAAACTTCCAGCTTAAGTTTGAAAATATTGTAAACGGAAAATTTGACGTGGCAATTGATGACGGTCCAATTCTGGACACACTGCTTCCAAAGTTTGGTCTTGAAGGAAAACTTGTAGGAAACGAAATAGATCCTGAAACACAGGATATTCTGTTCAAGTTTAACAACACATACTTGCTCTTTACAAAAGATGCACGTGGAAAAGAAATCCGCGACAACGTAAATAAAGTGCTGAAAGAACTTAAAGAAGACGGAACGCTTGCAAAGTTTGCAATCAAATACTTTGGAAAAGATACAAGCCCTAAAGCAGAACACTTTGTAACACCATTGAATTAAAAATAGAAACTGGAGGAAGGCAAATGGAAATCTACCGTGTAACAAAAGAAAGTCCTGAATGGCAGAAAAAAGCTTACGATTATGTCCGTATGGATGCATTTGTTCTTGGACAGAATATTCCGGTAGAAATGGAATTCAGCCATGACGATCCTGATGAAGAATATCTGGCAATCATTATAGTTGATGACCATAAACCTGTTGCAGGCTGCCGCCTTCAGTTCCCACAAAGAGACGGAAAGGATTACGGAAAAATTGGACGAGTTTGTGTAACCCGCGAAAAACAAAAATCGGGTTACGGTAAAGTTCTTATTCAGGAATCTGAAAAATGGATTTCTGAAAGAGGAATACATCACATAGTGATTAACAGTCAGGACAGAGCAGAGGCTTTTTACCTGAAAAACGGTTATGTTGAAAATCCAGATGTGGATCCTGGATATTACGAAAAGTTTGAAGGCGAGTTTGTTCCGAAAACTGCGGAAGAAAAAAGACTTCAAAAAGAAAAAATCGGGTTTACCTGCGTTCTTGTAGAAAAGGAAATATAAGATGGGAAAGATTTTTGATTTCAAACTTGTGTTTACACAGATTCCAAAACTGCTGACAAAGCTGCCAATTACACTTGAACTTAGTATTCTGGCAATGGTGCTGGGGTTGCTCCTTGGACTTTTAATGGCAGTAATCAAAGTAAAGCAGATTAAAGTTCTGACCCGGATCGTGAATTCCTTTATTTCACTTTTACGCGGAACACCAGTAATCGTTCAGCTTTATATTGTATTTTTTGGTCTTCCAATGTTCTTCAAATGGATTAACCAGAGATTCGGAACGCAGCTTAAAGTTGCAGACATAAACGGAATGGTTTATGCAGTTTTTGCTTTGGGCTTGAACCAGAGTGCATTCAGTGCCGAAATTATCCGTTCGGCTTTGCAGTCTGTAAACAAAGGTCAGATTGAAGCAGCCCACGCTTTGGGAATGACTTACATTCAGACACTAACAAGAATCATTATTCCTGAAGCATTTGTTCAGGCACTGCCAAACCTGGGAAACTCTTTGATTTCACTTATCAAAAGTACATCCCTTGCTTTTACCTGTGCGGTTGTAGAGATTACAGCTCAGGGACAGATTCTTGGCGGACGAACATATCGCTACTTTGAAGTGTATGTTTCCCTGGCAATAATTTACTGGGCAGTTACTTTTGTAATTGAACAGATTATAAAAATTCTGGAAAAGAAAACAGCTTTACCGGTTGATTCAAAGCTTGTAACAGAAGAGGAACTTCTGAGTGATGCAAAAAAGCAAGGGGGCATAAAATGATTAAAATTGAAAACCTGAAAAAATCATACGGAAACAATCTTGTTCTGGACGGAATCAACCTTGAAATTGAAAAAGGTGATGTAATTGGAATAATCGGTCCTTCAGGAACAGGTAAATCCACTTTGCTCCGCTGCTTGAATCAGCTGGAAATTCCTGAAGAAGGAACAATCCTTCTAAATGACAGACTTATAAATCTGTCAAAGAAAAACAGAAAAGATTCCCTTGAACTTTGCCGCAGAACCGGAATGGTTTTTCAGAAGTTCAATCTTTTTGAAAAAAAGACAGCTCTTGAAAATGTAATGGAAGGGCTCATTGTCGTAAACAAAATTAAAAAGGAAGAAGCAAGAAAAATTGCTATTGAAGAATTGAAGAAGGTTGGAATGCTCCCATGGGCAAATCATTATCCTTCGCAGTTGAGCGGCGGTCAGCAGCAGCGTGTTGCAATTGCCCGTGCCATTGCCATGAAGCCTGAGCTCCTTCTTCTGGATGAACCCACTTCGGCTCTGGACCCTGAACTGATTGGCGAAGTTCTGGAAGTAATCAAAAATCTGGCAGCAGATGGATTCACAATGCTTTTGGTAAGCCACGAAATGAACTTCATTAAGAAAGTTTCTTCCAAAGTGATTTTTTTGGACAAAGGAAAGATTGTGGAAAACGGAACTCCTAAAGAAGTTTTTGATTATCCAAAGAATGAACGTGCAAGAGAATTCTTTGCAAAGATGAATCTGCTTACAACACCGGATTATGTGATTTAATCTGAAAATGAAATTTTTATATTTGTTATGGACATTATTGAAATATTCAAGGACTTTCATAAACATCCTGAACTTTCTTACCAGGAGTTCAGGACTACAAAAAAAATAAAAGAGATTCTTCAGGAAGAAGGCGTAGAGATTCTGCCGCTGAAACTTGAAACCGGACTTGTTGCAATTATCCGCGGTGAAAAAGTTCCCGAAGGGACGACACGAAAAACTTTTGCATTCCGGTGTGACATAGACGGGCTACCTGTAAAGGAAGAAACAGATCTTGAGTACAAGTCTCTTGAAGAAGGAAAGATGCATGCCTGCGGACATGATATTCATATTTCAACAGGTATAAAAGTTGCAGTTCTTTTGAACCAGAAAAAGACTGAGCTTTTTTCAGACTACCTTGTGATTTTCCAGCCGGGAGAAGAATCTTCTAACGGTGCGCTGAAAATTATTGAAACAGGGATTTTGAAAAATGTTGAAGCAGTGGTTGCCCTTCATGTGAACCCAGAACTTGAAACCGGTGTTCTTGGAATAAAAGAAAACGCAATCACTTCCAGTGTTGATAAATTTAAAATGACAGTTACAGGAGTTGGTGCTCACGGGGCAAAACCTGAAAATTCAGTAGACCCGATTCTTGCAGCAAGTCATTTTGTAAGCGGACTTCAGTCCATTATTTCAAGAAATGTTTCACCTCTTTCCAACGCCGTTGTAAGCGTGACACATTTTGAAAGCGGTCACACCTGGAACATTATTCCGGAAAAAGCATTTCTTGAAGGAACAATTCGAACAAGTGATAACGAAACCAGAAAACTAATTGAAGAACGATTCAAGGCTTTTGTTCAGGGAAATGATGTTTCATTCGGAACCAAAACAGAACTGGATTTTATAAAATCAAATCCTGCAACAAACAATGACAGCATCTTGTGTAAAAAGGCTCGTCAGGTTGCAGAAAGAGTGATTTTAAAATCTGTAGTAACGCCACTTTCAATGGTGGGCGAAGATTTTGCCTATTTTCAGGAAGTAACAAAAGGAATCATTATCTGGGTCGGAAGTGGAATAGGACCAAATCTGCATAACCCGAAATTCAAAGCTGATTATAGTGTTCTGAATTATATTCCTGAATATTTTGTAGAGCTTTTGATTTCTTTGTAAAACTGATGGAGGTTCGGAATGATAGAAATACTTTGTTTTGGGGATTCAAATACATACGGTCTTGTTCCAGGAGAAAAGCGCCGCTACTCTTACGAAGAACGCTGGACCGGACTCCTTTCCGAAAAACTGGGCTCTCAGTTTCATGTGACAGAAGAAGGCTTGTGCGGACGCACAACGGTGTTCGAAGATTTTTTCCGCGAAGGCCGCAAGGGCACAAACACACTTCCTTTAATTCTTGAAAGTCACAGCGATACAAATCTTGTAGTCCTTATGCTTGGAACAAACGATATGAAGACCTGTTTCAAGACAAATGAAAAAATCATTTCGCTTGGAATTGAAAAACTTATCGAACAGATTCGCAGCTTTAATCCGGAAATAAAAATCCTTCTGGTGTCTCCAATTCTTCTTGGCGAAAAGGTCTGGCAGGAAAACTTTGATCCAGAGCTTGATAAATATTCTGTGGAAGTTTCAAAGCTTTTGAAAGGGGAATATGAAAAAGTTTCCCAGAACCTGAACACAGAATTTCTTGCAGCCAGCGATTATGCCGCCCCTTCTGAGATTGATCAGGAACATATGAATGTTGAAAATCACAGACTGTTTGCAGCAGCTGTGGCAGAAAAGATTCAGAAGATTTATGCGTAAAGTTTCTGACCCATTGTAAAAACTCTATTTTTAGGGTAGTATAATAAAACCTTCGGGGATTAGCTCAGTGGTTAGAGCAGGGGACTCATAATCCCTTGGTCACCGGTTCAAATCCAGTATCCCCGACGAAACCCAAGTCTGCAAAGGCTTGGGTTTTTTGTTTAACAGTATCCATCTGAAGTTTAACTTAATCCCACTCGTAGATTTTATCTTTCAAAATAGCGTTGTACATTTTTGTTTTGGCGCCGGGGTTTTCGCGGCTGATTTGGGCTACCAGTTTTTTTACATACTGGCGGCGGGTAATGCCGTCGTGAGGGCACGGGTTCTTAACGCAGGGCAGTTCATATTTGTTTCTGAATCCGATTATGTTTTTTTCCGGAATATTGATTAGCGGCCGGATAACCGTAATGTCTGCTTCTTTGTAGTAAGTCTTTGGACCGAAGCAGTAGAACTGCCCTTCGTAAATGAGGGACAGCATCATAGTTTCAATCATGTCGTCCTGGTGGTGAGCGTAGGCAACTTTGTTGCATCCATGTTCCTTTGCAAAGGAGTTAATGGCACCTTTCCGGAGTTTTGCACACATGGCACAGTAAGTCCCTTTCTGGACTTTTTGATTCAGGATTTCTGCGATGTCGGTTTTGATGACGTGATATTCAACTTCTAGCTCTTCACAAAGTTTTTTGATTCCGGAAAGGTCGAATTCTCCGAAGCCTAAATCTGCAGTTACAGCCATAATGTGGAATTTCTGCGGCATGAATTTTCTAAGTCCCGCCAGGGCGTATAAAAGGGCAAGGGAATCTTTTCCGCCGGAAATGCCTATAGCAATTTTGTCGCCGTCCTGGATAAGGTCGAACTGCTGGATGCACTGTCTTGTGTAGCTGTAGAGTTTCTGAAGCGTCATAAATTAAGTTTAGCGAAACTAAGTTATGGTGTAAAATGTAAAATCAGTTCTTAAATCAACTTGAACCAATGTAAAATTCTTTTTATAATAACCTAGTTTTTCTTAGAATTGAATTTTACTAATGGAGGAAACCGTATGGGTGACGGCAGTAGTACGAGCGGATCGTATCCGGCGAATATTAATTTAGTGCTGTCAGACCTTTCCGCAGGTTTCCGGCTCTAATTCAATATAAATCCAGATACGACCCTTCTGAAAACAGTATTTTTTCACAAACCTTACTGGACTATTTTTGTCCGGAATCATTTTCAGGAGTTAAAAATGGCAGAACTCAATGTAAAACTGGAAGACACAATCAATAAATTGCTTGAAGAAAAGAAATATTCTTCTATTAAAGATTTTCTTGTTCTTATGGCACCATCTGACCTTGCCGCAATTTTTGAATTAATTGAAGAAAAAAACATTCCCCTTCTTTTCAGACTTTTACCAAAAGAAAAGGCTTCAGATACTTTTGTAGAAATGGAAAATGAATATCAGGAACTTCTGATTAAGAGTTTTTCAGATTCTGAACTTAAAGCCGTTCTTGAAGACATGTACGTAAACGATGCAGCAGACCTGGTTGAAGAAATGCCTGCAAATGTTGTTTCACGTATTCTGAAAACTGTGGATTCAAAAACCCGTAAAGACATCAATCAGATTCTCCAGTATCCTGAAAATTCAGCCGGATCGATTATGACCACAGAATACGTTTCTTTGAAACTTGGAACAACTGTAGGTCAGGCAATTGCACAGATCCGCAAAAACGGCGTAGAAAAGAAATCCTTTTACGCCTGTTACGTTCTGGAAAAAAGAAAGCTTATCGGTCGCCTTTCCGTAAAAGACCTTCTTCTTGCAAAAAGTGATGACATCCTTATTGATGAAATCATGAAGACTAATGTCCTTTCTGTAACAACTCATGATGACCAGGAAGAGGCAGTAAAGCTTCTTTCAAAATATAACTTCTACGCTCTGCCGGTTGTAGATACTGAACAGAACATGGTCGGTATCATTGCATTTGATGATGCTTTGGAAGTAATGGAAGAAGAAACAACAGAAGATATCGAAATCATGGCCGGTATGGCACCTTCTGATAAAACATATCTTCACTCAAGTCCTTTCTATCTTTTCAAGCATCGTATTATCTGGCTTATGCTTTTGATGATTTCTGCAACTTTCACAGGAATGATTATTACAAGCTTTGAAAGCGCTCTTGCAGTTCAGGTTGTTCTGACTGCATTTATTCCTATGCTTATGGATACTGGCGGAAACTCTGGTTCGCAGTCATCTGTTACAATTATACGTGCCATTTCCCTTGGCGAAATTGAGTTCAAGGATTTGCCGAAAGTAATTCTGAAAGAAATTACAACAGCCCTAATGTGTGGACTTGTTCTTGCCATAATTTGTTTTGGAAAAGTAATGCTGGTGGACAGACTTCTTCTTGGAAATACTGATGTTACGCCAACAATTGCTTTAATTGTATGTTCTACAATGATGGCAACAGTTGTGGTTGCAAAAACAATCGGTTGTATTCTTCCCCTTTGTGCAAAGAAGCTTGGTTTTGACCCGGCCGTAATGGCAAGTCCATTCATCACAACAATTGTCGATGCACTTTCGCTTCTGGTTTATTTTGGAATCGCAAGCGCACTCTTATTCTAACCTCCGATTTTACAAAGGCTTAACAAAAGCTTCCCGATAATTTAACAAATCTCCTGTAGATTGAAATCAACTTAATCTACAAGGAGATTTTTTTATGAAACTTTCATTTAAGAAAATTACTGCAGCAGCACTTGCTCTTGCTGCCGCAGCTTCAGTTTTTGCTGCCCCAAAATTTAACGGCAAAAAATCAATTTCAGTTCTAAGCCGCGAAGACGGAAGTGGAACACGCGGTGCATTTATTGAACTGTTCGGCGTTGAACAGAAAAACGCAGAAGGAAAAAAAGTTGACTACACAACTGATGAAGCTGCAATTACAAATTCAACTGCAGTTATGCTTACAAGCGTTGCAGGCGATTCTTATGCAATCGGTTACGTTTCGCTTGGTTCCCTGAACGATTCTGTAAAAGCCCTGAAGATTGAAGGAGTTCAGGCAACAGTTGCGAACATTAAAAACGGAAGTTATAAAATCAGCCGCCCGTTCAACATTGCCGTAAAAGAAAATCTTTCAGACGCAGCACAGGACTTTGTAAACTTCATTATGAGTTCAGAAGGTCAGAAAATTGTTGAAAAGAACAAGTACATTGCAGTGGAGGTAAACTCTTCGACAGGCTCGAGTGCCGCCGAAAAAACGAATATGGCTTCGGGAAAAGTTGTTGTAGCCGGTTCAAGTTCTGTTTCACCTATAATGGAAAAACTGATTGAAGCTTATAAAAACGTGAATCCAAATGTAAAAGTTGAGCTTCAGACAAGTGATTCAACAACTGGTGTGACAAACGCTGCAAACGGTACATGTGATATCGGTATGGCAAGCCGCTGCCTTAAAGAAACTGAAAAAGCAAAAGGTCTTAAGGAAATCACTATGGCTATGGACGGAATCGCTGTTGTAGTGAATAAAGCAAATCCTCTGGAAGATGCCAGAATCGTAACAGTTCGTGATATCTATATGGGCAAAGTCCAGAAGTGGAACGAAATTAAATAGGGCGTTCGACGCAACCTTTGGTTGCGTCGTCGGGCTTTCCGCACTTCCGCTGTCGCTCCATTCCTCCGCTCTGCTACGGAACGCCTTCGGCGGTGCTACAATCCCTAACGCAAAAAAATATGAAAACAAAAGAATCAATTTTTAGACTGATATTTCTTTTCTGTGCTGCCTTTTCAATTCTGGCAGTACTTTTAATTTGTCTGTTTCTGTTTGCAAATGGAATTCCTGCAATGCACAAAATCGGGCTGGTGGATTTTCTTTTCGGACAGAAATGGAAACCTGGGAATGACCTTTACGGCATTTTCCCAATGATTATTGGAAGCCTTTATGTAACGGCTGGCGCAATTATTTTTGGAGTTCCTATTGGACTAATGACGGCCATCTTCCTTTCAAAATTCTGTCCGAAAAAACTGCACGGAATTCTGAAAAGTGGCATTGATCTTCTTGCAGGAATTCCAAGTGTTGTTTACGGCTTTTTCGGTCTTATGGTCATAGTGCCTTTTGTGCGAAATGTGTTCGGGGGAAACGGAAGTTCAATCCTGACAGCGTCGCTTCTTCTTGGCATGATGATTTTACCGACAATTATTTCTGTTTCCGAAAGTGCGCTGAATGCAGTGCCCCTTTCATATTACGAAGGAGCCAGAGCACTAGGGGCCACTCATGAACGCTCGGTTTTTCTGGTAATGCTTCCGGCTGCAAGGTCTGGAATTCTTGCCGGCGTGATTCTTGGAATAGGACGAGCCATTGGTGAAACTATGGCGGTAATTATGGTTGCAGGAAACCAGGCGAGAATTCCAGATTCTATTTTGAAAGGCGTCCGGACACTCACCGCAAATATCGTAATTGAAATGGGCTACGCCGCAGACCTTCACCGTGAAGCGCTTATTGCTACAGGGGTGGTTCTGTTTGTTTTTATTCTTGGAATAAATTTTGCTTTTAATCTGGTGAAAAACAGGGAGAAATAAATGACTGGTATTTCGATAGAGAAGCAGGCGTTGCGGGCGGCGTTTGAGCCCGCTAGAGGGGGTAGCGGAAGACTGCGAAGCAGGCTGAAGCGAGGGGCAGGCGCCCCAATTGCCAGATTTGCCGTTTACTTTTGTGCGACACTAACTTTGGGCGTTCTTGTTTTTATGCTGGCATACATTCTGGTGAAAGGAGTGCCTTATTTGAGGCCATCGCTTTTTGAATGGAAGTACACATCGGAAAACTGTTCGGTGGTGCCGGCGCTGGTGAATACTCTTTTTATGACTTTGCTTGCATTGCTTCTTGCGGTGCCTCTGGGAATCGGCTCTGCAATTTATATGGTTGAGTATTCAAAAAAAGAAAACCGTTTTGTAAAACTTGTGCGGCTTACAACAGAAACTCTAACGGGCATTCCTTCAATTGTGTACGGACTTTTTGGAATGCTTCTTTTTGTTGGAACACTTCATTGGGGCTATTCTATTCTGGCGGGAGCGGCAACCGTTGCAATTATGATTCTGCCTGTGATAATACGCACAACGGAAGAAAGTTTGCTTGCCGTGCCTGACTCTTTCCGCGAAGGAAGTTTTGGCCTTGGAGCCGGGAAGCTTAGGACCGTGTTTACAATTGTGCTGCCAGGTGCAGTGCCTGGAATTTTGAGCGGAATTATTCTGGCAACTGGCCGTGTAGTTGGTGAGACAGCAGCTTTGATCTACACCGCGGGAACGGTTGCGCAGGTGCCATCGAATTTGTTGGGCTCGGGGCGTACCCTTGCAATTCACATGTATGTTTTGAGCTCCGAAGGGCTCCACACTGGGCAGGCCTTTGCAACGGCAGTTGTGCTTCTTGTACTGGTGATTGGGATTAATGCATTGGCAGCTCTGGTGGCAAGGAGGATAGGAAAGTAGGAGCTGTAGGAAATTAGGAGAGGCGGTTTTTGCTTAAAAAAGTGTGATAAATCGCGGGAAGTTATTTTTTCTTGTCTTTTTGTAGTGGTGCTATTATTTTTTATATAGTGGGAATGTCATTTTTTGCAATAGCGCGGGCGTGATGTGGCGATTTTACCACTAAAAATGCAATTTTAAGCTGAAATGAGTGGTAATTTCCCTGCTGTGGGGGCAGCTTCAGTGGCAAATTGTAAGAAATTACCACTAAAATTGCAATTTAGGGCTGAAATGAGTGGTAATTTCCTTAGTTGGGAGGGGCGGCTTCAGTGGCAGATTGCAAGAAATTACCACTTAAATTGCAATTGTGAGCTGAATTGAGTGGTAATTTTCCCTGATGTGGGGGCGGCTTCAGTGGCGATAGCAAGAAATTACCACTTAAATTGCAATTTAGAGCTGAAATGAGTGGTAATTTCCATAGTTGAGTGGGGCAGTTTCAGCGGCAGATTGCAAGAAATTACCACTAAAATTGCAATTTAGGGCTGAAATGAGTGGTAATTTCCATAGTTGAGTGGGGCGCCCAGGCATTTGAAGACAAAAAAATACCACTAAAATTACCACGCTTAGGTAATTTTAGTGGTATTTTATATAAAACCAGCACAAAGTGGAGAGAAAAATGCAGTCAAAAATTGAAGAATTACCACCTGAACAGTATCAAAACCAGCTTTTAGTCCGTAAAAATCAGCTTGAGCAGCTTATTTCACAAAAACAGAAAGAGATTTCCCAAGCTCCCAGGGGCAGACTTCGCGTATCAACAAACAAAGGCACTTACCAGTATTACAAAATAACTGAGAACAGTGACACTTTGGGTACTTACATTTCTAAAAATAATATTCACGAAGCTGAACAATTAGCTCGTGCCGACTACAACAAAAGAATCCTGCAGCACCTCCAGAAGGAATTGTCAAAAATCAATGATCTTCTTTCAAATAAACTGAATCTGCAGCAGGTTTATGAAAATCTTCACAATGGGCGAAAAAAATTGTTTTTTCCGGTGACACTTTCCGACAAAGATTTTGCAAAGTGCTGGCTTTCTGTAGAGTATAAACACAAAAGTTTTGAGCAGGCAACAACAGCCTTGTTTACTTCGAAAGGTGAACGGGTGCGCTCCAAATCCGAAGTGATTATTGCAGACACGCTCACACGCCTTGGCATTCCTTATCGCTACGAGTTTCCCATACGCCTGAAAATTTATACTGTGCACTCGGACTTTTATTGCCTTAATCTGCGCACCCGCCAGGAGTTTATCTGGGAACACTTTGGCATGATGGACGACCTGGAGTATGCACAGAACGCAGTTTCAAAAATTCAGAACTATCAGAAGAACGGATACTTTCCTGGTAAAAATCTGATTACAACTTTCGAAACAAAAGCAAGTCCTATCAGTACAAAACAAATTGAACAGATTGCCCGGGAATATTTGTTGTAGAATCATGCAGCTTTTTGCCTTTTAGCCTGAACTTTTATTTTACAAACTTTTTACATAATCTTTTCCAAAAACTAACATTCATTAATTAAAATCCAGATTATGAACAAAATTGAAATCAAAGATCTGGATTTGTATTACGGGGATTTTCATGCCCTCAAAAATATAAATCTTGAAATTCCAGAAAATCAGATTACGGCATTTATTGGCCCAAGTGGTTGCGGAAAATCTACTTTGCTGAAAAGTCTGAATCGCATGAACGATATGGTTGAAGGCTGCAGAATTACAGGGAAGATTTTTCTTAGTGATGGGGAAAGCGATGTTTTGTTTTCCGATAAAAATAAATCGGGAACAAAACTTGTTAGCGAAGCGACTCTTCCCCTGGCTCGCACTGCGTTGCTCGCCACCCCTTCTAGCGGGGACACCCCGCAACGCCCCGGGAACTATGTGAACATTCTAGATAAATCTACTGATGTTAATTTATTGCGAAAGAATGTTGGAATGGTTTTCCAGAAACCGAATCCTTTCCCAATGAGCATTTACGATAACATTGCTTACGGTCCGCGAACTCACGGAATTAAGAAACGTGCAGAGCTTGATGAAATTGTTGAGCAGTCTTTGAGAAATGCTGCCATCTGGGATGAGTTCAAAGACAATTTAAAAAAATCGGCACTGGCTTTAAGCGGCGGTCAGCAGCAGCGGCTTTGCATTGCCCGTGCCTTAGCCGTACAGCCAGATGTTCTTCTGATGGATGAACCTACTTCGGCACTGGATCCGATTTCAACTTCAAAAATTGAAGACTGTGTAATGCAGTTAAAAGAAAAATATACAATCGTAATCGTAACTCACAACATGCAGCAGGCGGTGCGAATAAGTGATAAAACAGTTTTCTTTTTGCTTGGAGAAATAATTGAAGCTGGGGACACAGAGCAGATTTTCAGTATGCCAAAAAACAAGAAGACGGAAGATTATATTACCGGTAGGTTTGGGTAAGGTGACAGAGGGGACAGACCCCTGTTGCGACAGAAGGACACAACAAATGAACAAAGGGGGACAGCCCCCACTTGTTTACAACAAATGAAGAAAAGGGGACAGACCCTACTTGTTTATTTTTGGGTGTGGAACAAAAGGGGACAGACCCCACTTGTTTATTTTTGGTGTGTAAGCCAGGCGTTGCGGGCTGGCGTTTGAAGCCCGCTAGAAGGGGTAGCCCGCAACAAAGTGCGGGCGCAGGGGGAGACTTCCCCCTACAGGAGTTTTTATGCGTGAAAAATTCGAAGAAGAATTAAGAAAGTTGAATACGGCAATCATTACCATGGGAAAGATGATTGAAGTGGCCATTGAAAGTTCTACCCTGGCTTTGATGGCGCACGATGAAGATGCAGCAGATGCAATTATAAAAGCAGACGATTCAATTGATGAAAAAGAAAAAGAAATCGAACAGCTTTGTATCAAACTTATTTTACAGCAGCAGCCAATGGCAACAGACCTGCGATTTATTACTGCGGCACTGAAAATGGTTACTGATATGGAACGTATCGGCGACCACGCCGGAGATGTTGCTGACCTTTTGAAACGTATGTGCAAAATAAGCGGGAGTGGCGAAGATGTTATTGGAAAACCAATTAACTCGCTGCTTAATGAAATGGGAACTGCAATTCAGAAAATGCTTAAGGAAAGTATCGGGGCTTACATAAACCGTGATGTGGTTATGGCAAAAAAAGTTATTGAAAGTGACGATGTGGTAGACGGCATGTACCAACAGATAAAAAAAGAGCTGGTACTTCAGATTCAAAATAAAGTTTCGCGTGGTGAACAGATTGCAGATTATCTTCTGATTGCAAAATATTTTGAACGCATCGGAGACCACGCAACAAACATTGCAGAATGGGTTATTTTTGCAATGACTGGTGACTTGAAATGAGACTCAAAAAAGATTTTGCAGTTCTTGCTGCGTGCCTTTTTATTTCAGGCGTTTTAATGCTGCTTCCTACGGGATATGAAGGTGCACTGCAGTTCAGGGATGCAGAAAAATGTAAGGCACTAGTTGAAGAAGCTGATAATTCACGGCTTATTGATACAGGCCTTATCAGAAGCGGGCAGCAGGTTTGCATTGTAAAGATTCTTTCCGGAAAATTCAAAGGAAAAGAACTTGAAGGCTGGAATATGCTAGGTGGTTCTTTGTCGCAGGACAAACTTTTCAAGGCTGGGGATAAAGTGCAGGCTGTCATTCATTACGGCGATGGAGAAATTGGAACGGAATTCTTTTCCGTAAATCTGATTGATTATTACAGGCTGAACGGAGAACTGATTCTTGCAATTGCCTTCGCACTTTTTCTGATTGCCTTTGCCGGGACCACGGGACTTCGTTCAGTTTTTTCATTTATAATTACCATTCTTGTTCTGTGGAAAATTCTTATACCTTTGTATCTGAACGGAGTGAATCCAGTTCTTTCAGGAATTCTTGTTGTAGGAATAATGACCTTTGTGATTCTTGCTTTGGTCTACGGCTTTGACAGGCGGCTGGTCTCTTCGGTTTCGGGCTCTATGCTTGGCATTTTGTTTGCCGCATTTCTTTCATTTATGTTCACAAAAGTTTTTCACATTCACGGTGCGGTAATGGAAAACTCGGAAGCTCTTTTGTATTCCGGTTTTCAGGATTTAAACCTGACGCAGATTTTCATGGCTTCGGTTTTTATTGGCGCCAGCGGTTCAGTAATGGATTTAAGTGTAGATATAACAAGTGCGGTGAACGAAGTTGTAAAAAGTGCAAAAGGAAAGGGAATTGAAATATCGCGGAAGGAAGCAGTGCGCTCAGGGCTCGCAGTTGCCCGTGCAGCAATGGGAACCATGACAACTACACTTCTTCTTGCATATTCGGGAACCTGCATTGCTCTTCTTATGACTTTTATGGCTCAGGGTACGCCACTTTATAATATTCTAAATAACAACGTAGTTTCGGCAGAAATTATAAACACAATTGCCGGAAGCTTCGGGCTTGCTATGACAGCACCACTTACAGCCGTGATTGCTGGAACTGTGCTGACAAAATAATTTTAAATAGATTTGATTTATCTGCTTATAATAAATTTCTGTAAAGAAACAGCACAACAAATTGCAGAGTGCCGGCAGCCATTGCAGTAATGGTTGGTACAAATTTTGTTAGCAGGGAAGAGTTTGATCTGAAGGTTGTGATTTTGTTGACCAGCACAAGCTGAATGATTGTAGCCATGCAAGTGACACAAGAAATTATAAAATCTGCTATAAGAGTAAAATGCCTTTGCCTATGGCGCTGGCTTTTTCATCGATTTGTTTTATGAAAAAATTTAGTTGAAGTTTCCTTTCATATTTATTTTATACACTGGAAATTAAATAACACCATTTTACATAGGTTTAACACATTCTTAATTTAGATTTAATACACACATTATATATTAGACTTGCCATTAGAAAACTGCAATTTGGAAAAAATACAGATTGCAAAATCTTTTTCAGTGGCAAGGATTTTATATGAAAAAAATTGTAACTGCAATGATAGCAGGCATGATGGTTTGTAGCGCAATAAATGCGCAGTCGCTTAAAATTGTAAACACATTTGGTGGTGACAGCGACAGTACAGGTGGTTCTGATTTATTCAGTTTTGAAAAACAGAAAGATGAAGATGGAAATTTAAAAAATGGATTCGCAAATACTACAAGAGTAAGTGACAGACTCCAGATGGACGTAAGCGATAAATATTTTGATGCACGCGTAAGAATGGAAGTTGCAACAATAAAGCTTAATGGAAAAGAAAGCACTATGCGTCTTCGCGGATATGGCCGTTTTAAGCCGGTAGATCAGCTGAATATTATTGCAGGAAATGATTTTTCAACAAAGGTTCCTGTGAATGCAGGTTATATGGCAGCAAGTGATGATTACGCTAAAAACGCAAGACTTCTTCAGAACGGATTTGGTGCTGTAAGCAACTGGGCTTTCGGAGATGAAAAAAATATTACCATGAATCTTGCTGGCGGAGTAAAAGGTACAGACGGTTCGTTCAGTAACAAGGATAAGCTTGGTCTGGATTTTGGATTCAACTTTGCAGTAAAAAATCTGGTCAGCTTTGGAGGATCTTTTCAGAATGTGACAGGAAATCAGTTTACAGCCGGAGTTTTTGCCGGACTTAATGCGGTTGAAAACCTGACACTGAACGCTGGTTACATTTATAACGATACAGATACAGATTATCTTTCAAAAGCGGCAAAAAATGCACTCATGGTAACAGCAGGTTACAACTTAAAAGAGGCAGGGCTTTTTGCCGGTGCTGATGTTATTTCCGGTCTTGAAGGCGGTTCAATTCCACTTCAGACAAATGTCCGTCTGACATACAAAGTAAATGATTCACTTATAGCAGGTGTAAAAGCAAAAGTGTCAACAATGCTTGGTTCCGAAAGTGCACTTAAAGCAGATGTTTATCCAAACCTTACATACAATCTCCAGAACAAAATGGGAAGTGTTACAACTGGTGTTCGCGTATCGGCTGATAAGAATGGTGTTACAAAGTTTGCAGTTCCATTCAGCTGGAAATGTACAATTGCAGAAATTAAAAAATAGGGCGTTACCCTGCGCTTTGCTTCGGGTCGCTATGTTCCGGGTTCCGCTGTCGCTTCAGCCTCCTCGGGCTACGCCCTGCGGTGGCCGCC
>JAHBAD010000069.1 GCA_018385395.1 Treponema sp. | reverse complement strand
TTTTGAGTTGAAGAGGTCTCCTCCAGCAGCATAACCAAAGTTAATCCTTACTGTTGGTTTAAGTGCATACTGAGCTGCAAGAACAAGCCTTGGACTTACAGTAACATCTGTTGTTGAAACAACTTTATTGTCAGTTGTTTTAATAATAGTAGTTGTTTCTGTAACATATACTGCTGGTTTTGAATTAGCTACTGCATCAGTATAATCGTATTTTGTTACTGTCTTTTCAATTTCATTACTGAAAGTATTTTCCCAGCCATTATCTTCTGATTTATCAATGGATGAATCAGTCTTCTTAAAGTTCATATTAACATTAGTATGAATACCATATGCAACTGAAAGCTTTTCATTCAGTTCTTTTTTGTTTTTATAACCAAGGCTAATATCATGTGAGTTATAAGAATTTACAGCTTTATACTTAATATCAGTTGTGTCTGTAGTTTCAACGACACCCGCAGAGTTAACTGTTTTGTTGTTTCTTAAGTTTTTTGCTGTATAATAACCTTTTGTTTTAATTGATTTTCCGTTTGCATCTTTGGCATTGTGTCCAGTAAGTCTGAAACTACCATTATAGCTGAAATTTGCATTAAGGAATTCTGCTCCGAATGATGGGTTAATCGAAACGTAGCCAACATTTGCATTGTATGTCGATGTGCTAACAAGATCACCCTGTTTGTTGTTATACCATTGGTAAGATTCTGTGTTATCTTTGTAAGTATCTGTTACGAATCCTACAGAAAGGCCTGATTTAAGTGCAAGGGTATTATCTCCCAGTTCGATTGGAAGACCAACTTCTACTGCTGGAATAAATGTAAGTTGGTTATTTTTGATTTTCTGTTTTGTAATTGTTTTTGGAGCATCAATTTCATTGTTTTCAACTTCAGTAAATTCTCCGTTGTTACCATTTGAGTTTTCTTTGTATCCCCTCTGATCTAAACTTGTTTTGATACCAAGATTTCCAATTCCTGTAAGAATAGAGAATTTGTTGCCACTATTCCAATCGTCAAACCTATTTGATTTTTTTACAGTTGTTTCTTTGTCTGTAATGTTTACTTTTCCAGCTTCTGTGTTGCTACCTTCTTTTTCTTCAGTTACAACTGTTGTATTATTTTTTTCAGTAGCACCGATAAGGTTTCCGTTGTAGTCAACACCCCAGTAAAGTCCGAGGGCATTAAATGCTGCACCACCAGAAACACGATCTGAAGAAATGTTTACATTTGTGAAGAGTTTGTCGAATTCTACATCTGAGAAATCGAGAACGTCCATGTATTTGTCTGCATCAGTTGCAAACAAATTGTTTGTTGAGGTTGCTGTAGGAGAGGCAAAAAGACCTGCCATCATACATGCAGCCATTCCGCTTGAAAGCAGAACTTTTGAAATTTTTTTCATAAAAATCTCCTTTAATTTTTATGTAGTTTTAGATTTTATCCTCCGCACTAAGGCAGAGACTAAGATTCGTAATAAAGTGAATCAATCTTTTTGACATACGAATACAATCTATCACAAAAATATTTAAAATGTCAAATATTTTAAATTTTCTGTTATATTGCATTTTTTCTATATTCTTTTGAAAGGAGCGTTTTTTTTCGGTATAATTCTATTATTATGTTTGATTCTGGAAAGATTGTAATTCGCGGTGCCCGCGAACATAACTTAAAAAATATTGACGTTACCATGCCCCGCAACAAACTTGTTGTAATCTCGGGGCTTTCAGGTTCGGGAAAAAGTTCCCTTGCTTTTGATACTCTTTTTGCAGAAGGGCAGCGCCGTTACATGGAAAGCCTTTCTTCGTATGCACGTCAGTTCCTTGGCACTATGGATAAGCCTGATGTTGATATGATTGAAGGGCTTTCTCCTGCAATTTCTATTGAACAGAAATCCACAAATAAAAATCCGCGCTCAACTGTTGGAACCATTACAGAAATCTACGACTATTACCGTCTTCTTTTTGCAAGAACCGGCCATGCTCATTGTCCTGAATGCGGACGGGAAATTCGCGAACAGAGCGTGGACCAGATTATTGATTCAATCATGAACTGGAAAGACGGCACAAAGATGCAGATTCTTTCTCCGGTCATCCGCGGAAAAAAAGGGGAGCATCAGAAGATTCTTGATGATGCAAAAAAGCAGGGCTTTGTCCGTGCCCGAATTGACGGCGTTGTGGCAAGCCTAGACGATCCTATCAAACTTGATAAACAGAAAAAGCACACAATCGAAATCATCATTGACCGCATTGTGAAAAGCGAAGAAATAAGATCCCGTCTTTCGGATTCCATCGAAACAGCCCTTACTGCAAGTAACGGAATCATCATTGTTACGAAACGTGAACCTGGCGAAGAAAGTGATACAGAAGTTTTCTTCAGTCAGAAGAACGCTTGTCCTGACTGTGGTATTTCCATTCCTGAACTTCAGCCGCGGCTTTTTTCTTTTAACAATCCTTTTGGTGCTTGTCCTGAATGTACAGGCCTTGGTGAAAAAATGGAGTTCAGTGAAAAGCTGATTATTCCTGATGACTCTTTAAGCATTGCAGAACATGGTCTTGGACCATACTCGCCGACAAGCCAGTGGAATATGACCCGGCTTAAGGCTCTTGCCGATGAATATGGTTTCGGCCTGGACACACCCATTAATCAGCTTACTAAAAAACAGTATGACATGCTCATGAACGGAAGCGACAGACCCCTTCACTGGATTTACTACAAGCAGAGCGGCACTGGTATGAGCGAATACAATGAGCCATGGCCAGGCGTTATGAATGATTTGCGCCGCCGTTATGTGGAAGCCTGGGGCGATGCCATGAAGACAAACCTTGAAAAGTTCATGACTCATCAGACATGTACCTGTTGTAATGGCCGCCGTCTTCGTAAGGAAGCTCTTGGTGTTACTGTTGGCGGTAAAAGCATTATCGAAGTTACAGAACTTTCGGTTTCTGATTCCATTGATTTTTTTGATAAGCTTGAACTTACAGAAAGCGAATCAAAAATCGCTTCACAGGTTATGAAAGAAATAAAAAGTCGTCTCCGCTTCCTTCAGAATGTGGGACTTGATTACCTGACACTTGAACGGGCCGCTGAAACATTGTCGGGCGGGGAGGCACAGCGAATCCGCCTTGCAACACAGATTGGTTCGGCCTTGTGCGGCGTAATGTATATTCTTGACGAACCAAGTATCGGCCTTCACCAGAGAGACAACCAGCGCCTTATTGACACACTTACAGCACTCCGTGACAACGGCAACACTGTAATCGTTGTTGAACATGACGAACAGACTCTCCGCACTGCCGATTACCTTATTGATATAGGGCCTGCAGCCGGTGTTCACGGCGGTCAGGTTGTTGCAGCGGGAACTCCTGAAGAAGTTTCAAAAGTTCCTGAAAGCCTTACAGGACAGTATCTTGCAGGAACTCTCCGCATGGATATTCCGGCAGAACGCCGTAAAGGAAACGGAAAATTCATTTCAATCCGTGGAGCTTCTGAACACAATCTTAAAAATGTTGATGTTGATTTTCCTCTAGGAACTTTCACCTGTATTACCGGTGTGTCTGGGTCTGGAAAATCTACTTTAATGAGCGATATTCTTTACCCGGCACTTTCAAACAAAGTGATGCGCACAAAATATGATGTTGGCGCCTGTACTGAAGTAAGGGGCTTTGAACATATTGATAAAGTTATCAATATTGACCAGTCGCCAATCGGGCGGACTCCACGTTCCAACCCTGCAACTTACATCGGAGTGTTTGATGCAATCCGTGATCTGTTTGCAAGTCTTCCTGACTCAAAGAGCCGCGGCTACGCCAAAGGACGCTTCAGCTTTAATGTTAAAGGCGGACGCTGTGAAGCCTGTCAGGGGGCCGGAACAAATCTAATTGAAATGAACTTCCTTCCTGACGTATTTATTGTCTGTGACGTGTGTGGCGGAAAACGTTTCAACCGTGAAACTCTGGAAGTCTGTTATAAAGGTAAAAACATTAACGATGTTCTTAATATGACTATAGATGAAGCCTGCGATTTCTTTGTAAGCATTCCACACATTTCAAGAAAGCTTGAAACCATGAAATCTGTAGGTCTTGGTTATATTCAGCTTGGACAGTCGGCTCTTACTCTGTCTGGTGGCGAAGCCCAGCGGGTAAAACTTGCAAACGAACTTGCCCGTGTTTCTACAGGAAAGACACTTTATATTATGGATGAACCGACAACAGGGCTTCACTTTGCCGACGTAAAACAGCTTATGTCTGTTATTCAGCGCCTTGTTGACCAGGGAAATACTGTCCTCATGATTGAACATAATCTGGATGTTATAGGACAATGTGACCATATTATTGACCTTGGTCCTGAAGGCGGATTCCGTGGCGGAAATATTCTTGTTACAGGAACACCGGAAGAAGTGGTAAAATGCGAAGAAAGTCATACTGGCCGCTTCCTTAAAGAAGTGCTTGAGAAGGGGAGCGTGGAAAAGTAAGTTTTACTTTTTGAACAGGTTATGAAAAAAAGTATTGTCTTTTTGATTTTATTTTCTCTCTCATGTGCTTTTGTTTTTTCGCAGGAAATTACAACCATTACCATTGAAAACGCCCAGAAAACTGAATACAGAAAAAGTGAAGAGACCGGGAATGAATCAATTTTTCTTGACGGAAATGTTGAGCTTTCTGTAACAAAGGGCGGGGTGAATACAAAAATTAATGCTGATATTGTTTCATACGACCGGGTAACAAAAATGCTTTATGCTGACGGCAATGTTCACCTTGTTTCAACTGGAAGTTCTGCAGGAGACGAAAATGTAACGGCCAGTTCCCTTGTTATGAATACGTCCACCCTTGAAGGCGTTTTTGACGGTGGCCGTGTTATTCAGACTAAAAGTGATGCCATTAATCTTCCCTCTGGCTCAACACTTGTAGTATTTTCTGATATGTTCGGAAAATCTGAATCCAACGTTCTGGCTTTCCGTAATGCTTCCATGACTTTCTGTGATGATGATGAACCTCACTGGAAAATCAATGCAAGCCGTATGTGGCTTTTAAGCGGCGGTGAATTTGCTTTTTTGAATGCTCTGCTTTTCGTAGGGCAGGTTCCGGTTCTTTACCTTCCGGCCTTTTATTATCCAAAAGACGAACTGATTTTTAATCCTGTAATTGGCTACAGACACCGCCAGGGATATTACATCAATACAACAACTTATCTTTACGGACGAAAGCCTTTGAATACTTCTTCTTCCATATCTTCAGGTTCTACAAGTGAAACTGAAGATGCAGATAAGACTCTGGATTCTCTTTATAACTTCATGAGACCTTCTGCGCTTAAAGAACAGAAACGGGAAGGTATTGTGCTTCATAATCTTGATGAAGATTATTCTGGAAATACTTCAAATTATGTGAAAGTTTTAGGAGACTGGTATTCAAATTACGGATGGGTAACTGGTCTTGAATCAAATATTTCACCAAACAATCAGTACATTACAAAGTTAGTTTTCAATGCAGACCTTGGGTTTACTAATACTGTTTTTCCTGTTGAAGGTGAAAACAAATTTACAAATGTTTCATCAATGGGAACTACAATTTGGGATGATTCGAATTTTATGGGCTTATCACTTCCTTTCCGTTATAAAGGAAACCTTGAACTTGCTCTTTCAAAACCATTCAGACTTTCTATCAGTCTGCCTGTTTATTCAGATCCTTACTTTGGTTACGAAATGGGGAACCGCAGTGAAGATTTGAACTGGATCAGTACCGTAAAAGAACTTCTTCAGACAGATAAAGATAAGGAAGAAACTGTAACAGAAACTTCTTCATTCACATGGAGTCTTTCATCATCTTTTTCACCGACGCTTCCTTCTTTTATGAGGCCTTTTATAAATTCTTTTTCTATGTCGGCAAACGCTTCCGTAAATATTTCTTCAATGGCTGCCAATGAGAAAGTACTTTATGAAAGGATTCGTCATCCAGAAAAATATGAAGAATCTGAGGAAACTGAAAAAACTGAAACAACTGAAACAACTGAAACAACTGAAAAAACTGAAACAAGGGAGGATGCGGAAGAATCTGAGGAGAATGCTGAAATTGATCCGCGACTGGAACTTATAGAAGGTTCAGAATGGTTTTCTAATTCTCCCCGCAGGCGTTTTTATTATCCGTCTCAAGTTACACCGGTAAACGGATCTGTTTCTCTTTCTGGAACAGTTTTCCAGTATCCTTTCCAGAAATCTACCTCTACAAAAAAAACAGATATTCAGAAACCTGCTTTTGATTTGAACAAACCTGAAAATTTTCTTGATGAAAGGGAAAAAATTTCTTCTGAAAAAGAAGCAAATAAAAACGAAGAGACTGAAAACGAAACTTCTGAAAATGAAATTTCCGAAAAGGAAAAAGCTTTAGAAGAAGAAAAACCTGATATATTTATGCAGGATAATTATAATTTCCCTAAATTAAGTTTTTCGTCAAATTCTTCTTCCAGATCTATTTCAGGTTTTTCATACAATCTTGGATATAGCATTAACTCAACTGTGAATACAACTTATGCTTATCCTTCTGATTCCAATATTCTTAAAACTTCTGAAGATTTCAAATGGGAAAATGTTAAATCTAAAATGTATAACGTAAAAATGCCTGTGAATCTTTCTCAGACAGTAAGCTATGCTGATTCTTTTTTAAGCATGACAAACAAGCTTTCCTATAATCCTGTCTGGCAGGATCACTGGGATATTCACGGGAAAGATGATGAGCAGTATGCGGAAGAATACAAAGATGAAAAAGGAAATTATACAGAAAAGGCATGGGGATATACAGATCAGGAAATCAGATCTTTAAAACGTACCGACTATAATGCACAGAAAAGAGATCTTGATAATACAAATACCATTTCATTCAGACCATTTGTATATGTTCCTATGTTTAGTGAAACCGGTATTTCTTATGATACGAATATAAAACTTTTCAGAAGAAAATTTCTTTCGGATAGCGATGAGTTTAATGCTTATTACAAAGGAGAAATTCCTTTCGAAGAAGCAGATAAAGATTCCTGGTGGGAAGAATCCTGGATTTGGGATGAAGATGATGAGTCCTGGAAAGAAAACAAAAAAAATCTTATCAGTGTTCATAATATCAGTCTGACTCTTGCAGCAAATGAAAGGGAAAAGGCCTTTTCTCAGAAAGCAGTTTTCACTTCAGCACTTCCTCCACAAGATAAGAAATTTTCGGGAAGTTTTTCTCTTGGTTTTCCTTATGTGAATCTTGGAATCAGTTCCAGTATTTATGAGAAAATTACTAATGAGGGAAAAGAAGATGAAAAACGGCAGATGGTTCGTAATCCAATTCAGCAGACTGCGTCTTTTTCTTATCCTTTGCTGGGATCAAATCTTTCTCTTTCAGAATCTTTTACTTATAAGTGGGAAGATCCTGAAAAAGAAGATTATGTAAATA
>JAHBAD010000066.1 GCA_018385395.1 Treponema sp. | reverse complement strand
ACTTTATACTGTATATAATAGGAAAAATCTATTATAATAAATGAACCAAATTTTCTAATAAAACGGACTATTTTTATGTTAGACAAAGTACTTACAGCCATTTTCGGGTCACAGAATGAACGTGACTTAAAGGCTCTTAAACCAATTCTTGCAAAAGTTAATGCAAAAGAAGAATGGGCTAAATCACTTAAAGATGAAGAATTTCCTGAACAGACAAAAAAATTCAAAGAAAGACTTGCAAACGGAGAAACTCTTGAAGACATTCTTCCTGAAGCCCTTGCCCTTTCACGCGAAGCTTCATGGCGTGTTCGCGGACAGCGCCCTTTCGATGTTCAGATCATGGGTGCCATCGTTCTGAACTCTGGACGCATTACTGAAATGAAGACTGGTGAAGGTAAAACTCTGGTTGCCGTACAGGCAGCTTACCTGAACTCTCTTACAGGAAAAGGCGTTCACGTTGTTACAGTTAACGATTACCTTGCAGAAACACAGGCCGAAGAAATGCGTCCTGTTTACGAATTCCTTGGTCAGTCTGTAGGCGCAATTCTTTCGAACATGGATAACGAAGCAAGAAAGATTGCATACAACTGCGACATCACTTACGGAACAAACAACGAACTTGGTTTCGATTACCTCCGCGATAATATGAAAGTTGCACTGGCTGACAAAGTTCAGCGCGGATTCAGTTTCTGTATCGTCGATGAAGTTGACTCGGTTCTTATCGATGAAGCACGTACTCCTCTTATTATTTCAGGGGCCGGCGAAGACGACACATACAAATACTATGAAGTAGACAAATATGTTGATGAACTGAAAGAAGTTGCAAAAGATCCAAAAACTGATGATTACCCTGATGAAACTTTCATGACTCCGGAAGAAAGAGCTGCTATCGAAGGTGACTATACTCTGGACGAAAAGTCAAAACGTGTTTCATTTACCGATAAAGGTATGAAGAAAATCAATGAAATTCTTCACAAGCACAACCTTATCAGTGCAGATTCAAACCTTGAAGACGAAGAAAACTTCGAATACGCCCATTACTTCACACAGGCGCTCCGCGCACATATTCTTTTCCACAACGACGTAGATTATCTTGTTCGCGACGGAAAAGTTGAAATCATCGACGAATTCACAGGACGTGTTCTTGAAGGACGCCGTTATTCTGACGGACTTCATCAGGCTATTGAAGCAAAGGAACATATCCGCATTGCTCAGAGAAACCGTACAATGGCAACTGTTACATTCCAGAACTTCTTCCGTATGTACGAAAAGCTTTCAGGTATGACAGGTACTGCTGCAACTGAAGCTGTCGAATTCAATAAAATCTACAAACTGGATGTTGTTTCAATTCCTACAAACCGCCCTGTTGCCCGTATTGATGAAAACGACGAAGTTTACCTGAACGAAAATGATAAATGGGAAGCTATTGCAAAAGAAATCAAACAAGCCCATGACAAAGGTCAGCCTGTTCTGGTTGGTACAGTTTCAGTTGAAAAATCTGAACATCTTTCTGCAATCCTTACAAAAAAAGGTATCCGTCACGATGTTTTGAACGCCAAGAACCATGCTCGCGAAGCTCTGATTGTTGCAGAAGCAGGTTCTAAAGGCGCCGTAACAATTGCAACAAACATGGCAGGTCGTGGTACTGATATTAAACTTGGCGGTTCACCTGAATTCCGCGCCCGTAAACGTGCAGGTACAAACGCAACTCCAGAACAGTACAAAGCTGCTCTTGAAATTGAAAAAGAAGAATGCAAGAAGAATTATGACGAAGTTTGCGCCGCAGGCGGACTTTATGTAATCGGTACAGAACGTCATGAATCACGCCGTATCGATAACCAGCTCCGCGGTCGTTCAGGCCGTCAAGGGGACCCTGGACGTTCAAAGTTCTTCATTTCTATGGATGATGACCTTATGCGACTCTTCGGCGGTGAACGCATGAAGAGCATGATGAGCCGCATTGGTATGCAGCCAGGAGAACCAATTGAACACCCATGGCTCAATAAAGGTATTGAAAAAGCTCAGACAAAAGTTGAAGACCGCAACTTTGAAATCCGTAAACACCTGCTTGATTACGATGATGTTTTGAACGAACAGCGTACAGTAATCTACCAGAACCGTGATGAAATCCTTTCAGATGACAATCTTTCTGCACGTGTTATGGCAAATGCAAAAGATACAGTTGATGATCTTTTTGATGATTTTGAATCTCAAAAGAAACATAAAAACGACAATGCACTTCAGAACCTGAACGAAGCCATAAAAGAAAAGTTCGGATTCCAGCTTCCTGCAGAACGCCTTACAAAAGAAGCTGTTCTTGCAGAACTTCAGAATGACCTGACAGAAAAGGAAACACTTGCAGGAAAAGAAAACCTGAACATGTTCATCCGTTACCAGTACATCCAGATTATCGACAGAAAATGGCTGGATCAGCTGGAAGCACTTGAAGGACTCCGTGAAGCTGTTTCACTCCGTACTTACGGAAGTAAAAATCCTCTTACAGAATACAAGATTGACGGCTTCAATATTTTCTATGATATGCTGGACACAATCCGTGACACAGTTATGAGCCGCGTATTTAAAGTTCGCGTTCAGCTTTCACCGGAAGCTGCTGCCCGTCGCCAGGCAATGCTTGCAGCCCAGGCTAACCAGCAGATGAACGCACAGCACAATGATGTCGGAAACACAGCTGCTGCAATGGCAAATGGCCTGCCAGAAGCAAGTGCAAGAAATACATTCAATGGAGATGCCCAGCGCCGTGCTGCTGTAAACAGTGCCATGAACCAGCGTTCACAGGGTAACAACGTTACTGTAAAACGTACAATGCCAAAAGTTGGACGCAACGATCCTTGTCCTTGTGGAAGCGGTAAAAAATACAAGCAGTGCCACGGAAGATAATTAATCTGATTTAAAGCAAACATGAAATGGGCTGTCCAAAAAAAATAATTCAGAATCTTAAGTACTATAGGATACTGAAATAAATTCAGCATGACAGAATTTATTGGACAGCCCTTTTTTTGCCTTACTCCTTATGGATAATTTTCAAATCTGTAAACTTGTTCCATTGACCATTACCAACTGCAAAAAGACCGTTATAAACGCCTGTAAAACCACCCGCAACTTCACTTGAAAGATACCGGGTATCAGCTGAACCTAAACATTCTTCATTAACAAAGAAACTGTAAGAATAATTATTCGAAAGAACTCTAAGTCTTGCACTATTAGTGTTCAGCCCTATAGATTTTTTTACATAATCACAAGGTCCTATTCTAAGTCTTAAGTTTGCAGTGCATTTTCCATTCTCATTTTTTATAAAAACTTCATAGTGATGATTTTCATCCATCATTATAGAAAGCCCGGCTTCGCCCCCGGAACAAAGAACATCGCAGCTGAAATCTTCTTCGAACTCGCAGGCACGAACTCCAATCCACGTAGGACTTTTCGCTTCATTCAAAGTGATTTCTGTGGATTTAAGTTCGATGGAATCAGATAAAACTTTATAATTTTCATATTCCGGGTTTCTAAGATAATTCCAGTCATTTTTCAGCGTCAAATTTTCAAATGTTTTTTCGTAAGAAAAAATCTGTTTTCCCGATTTATGTTCAGTTTCAACTTCAATTTCAAGGAGTGCCTGCCCCTTTGTTCCGATATAGAACCAGCCGTCTTTCCAGACTACAGGCTGAACACAGGTTTCACGGCCAAGATGATGAAACGGCATAAAGCGGTCAGTCTGGCGAAATGCAAGATGACAGAACCACCATGTACCGTCAGGAGCTTCGACTATATCACCGTGCCCTGCCCCCTGCAGCTGGTACCCGCCCATGTCACGGTTTGTAAGAACCGGATTTGAAGGACAAGGTTCATAAGGTCCCATAAGATTTTTACTTCTGGCATAATTTACCATGTGACCGTATTCAGTTCCGCCTTCTGCATCCAGGACATAATAATAGTCTTTGAACTTGTAAACGTGGGGCGCTTCAATATAGCGTCCGCCGGTCCCATACCATAAAGGCTTGTTTTCAGAAAGCTTTTTTCCAGTTTCTATATCTATTTCAGAAATCTGAATATAACCTGTCCCATTCTCGTCGTTTCCGTTTGAGACAAAATAAGTTTTACCGTCATCATCAAAGAAAAGTGTCGGATCTATTCCACTCTGCTCAACTAAAATCGGATCGGACCATTCGCCATAAATATTATCTGTCCAGACATAGAAATTTCCGATATTTGAAACATTGGTTACTACCATATAAAAACGGCCGTCATGATAACGGATATTCGGTGCATAAATGCCACCCGAAGCACCGATATCTGTAACATCAAGCTGACTTTTTCGTGTCAGAACATGACCAATCTGTTTCCAGTTAATCATGTCGTCACTTTCAAAAAGTGGAACACCCGGAAAAAAATGAAATGTTGAAGTAACCATATAAAACTTGTCGCCAGCGCGGCAAACTGAAGGATCTGGGTACATGCCCCTTAAAACTGGATTCTGATATTTCATACTTATAATATAATGTATTAAGTAAAAAAAATTGACAAAAATCAGTATCAAATTTTCACTAATTTACTATATTTTTTTATTCTGGTTAGTTATGAAGTTATAACACAAATCTTTTATT
>JAHBAD010000139.1 GCA_018385395.1 Treponema sp. | reverse complement strand
CACAGGCTGATGTTGTTGCACAGGCAATGTTTACTGCGGTTCCAAATCGAATGTTCTGCATTTATATTTCTGGCTTTATTCAGAATTTGACGGACAAAATGTTGAGTGCCGGATTGAGTTTTATTGTTTTTAATAAGATTAAAAAGTGGATTTAGGGTTGTAGTCTAAAATATACATAATAATGAGCCACTATGGCAAAATGTGGAAAATTTGCCATAGTGGCTTTTTTTTTAGTGTTTTGTGTGTGAGGAAAAATTAACGGTTCTGTTCGTTAATTAAAGCCTCATAAGAGTTCTTTGTTGTTTCATAACCTTCCTGTGGAGTCCAGTATCCAGGGTAAACATTCCAGATATAGTCACCAAGCTGGTTGATGCCAGAAATCATATGGATAAGGTTTGCTTCTCCGTTTTCGTACATCATCTGCATTGTTTCATCTACTGCACGTTCATCACGGAAACGTGGATACCATTCATCTTTCCATGTGTCTATGCTGTAACCTGGTGTTATATCTGACCAAAGGTCAAATGCTTTAATGATTTTTTCTGCGCGTTCCATGTCATAACATGCTGGAAGAACAATGTAGTTATCGTTGAAAAGTGTTTTGTATTTTCCGTCTGAGTTTGGTCCAAGAGGGAAGGCTACGAATCCGTAGTCATCAAGATTTTCTTCAAGTTCTTTTGCAAAGTAAGCCTGGTGACAGCAGAAAGCTGTTTCGCCGTTTTTGAAACATGCATACATCCAGTCCCAGTTTGCTCCTTCCGGCATTGGCTTTTCATAGTTCTGAACCATTCTCTGAACCCAGAGCATGGCTTCTGTTGTTTTATCAGCACCAACCTGAGAGAAATATTTTCCGTTTTCGTCTTTTCCAATGAATGTTGAACCATTTGACTGAACTGCAAGAGTTGCAAAGTCAACTGAACCTGAAGCCATTCCGTAAACATCAATTACACCGTCGTTGTCGATATCGCGTGTTGTTGCTTTAAGTGCTTTTTCAAATGAATCCCATGTCCAGGTTCCATTAGCCTGCATATCATAAATTGAATCCGGGTCAATGTTTGCTTCGCGAAGAAGGCGTTTGTTGAAGTAAAGTCCTCCACGTGGCTCTGGTGGAATATGGCGGCATGCATATACTCCGCCTTTTTTAGAACAAAGTTCAAATGTTGATTTTGCCCATTTTTCTGCAGTCCAGTCAACATTTGTAAATTTTTTCAGATCGTAGAACATACCAGCTTTGAGACCAGAAGCAATTGATCTGTTATCTACGAAGAACAGGTAGTTTTCATCTCCGCCAACGAAACAGAAGTTTGAAACGGCCTGAGGATGCTGGTCCCAGTTACCTATACCAATCTGATCGAAATCAAGGTTGTATGTGTAACAGATAAATTTGCGGAATTTTTTTGTATCTTCTTCTGATTGTGTATGTGTTTTTTCGGTAGAAACCCCGTTTGAAGGAGACCAGTAGTCGGCAAGTCTGATTTTCATTCCGCCAAAGTCATAAGGTTTTCCTGTTTTTGGATCTTTCTGAACTTTATAATCCTTGAACTGTTTCTGAAGAGCTTTAAATTCGGCTTTTTCATTTTTTGACATCTTCTTTGGTGCAGCTGTAAGGGAACCTGCAATAAGAAGTGCTGCCATTCCGACAAGTACTGCTTTTTTTGATACTCTAAGCATTTAAATCCTCCTGCTTAAATATAAATGTATTTTATTTGTTTAATTTTATGGTTATATTATAACATCGTTTTATTGTTAATCAAGTAAATTTAATTAAATATGATAAATTAATTACTTAATTATTTACTTAAATATAGATAAATCCGCATTATTGGATTTTTTTGAGTTTTTTTAATTTTTTTTGTAACATAAAGTGTATTTTTTATTTTATAAGTGTATCAAAGGCACAGCCGCTTATGCGGTGTCTTAAGGAGGTGTCCTATGAAAAAAATTTTATTAATTCTTGCTGTATCTTTTGTTTTCGGTACGTCTGTTTTCTGTGAGGAAGGCGTTAATCTGGACATAGGAGCGGGGGCGTCTGTTTCTATTGTTGGAAAGCCTTATGCCGATTTTGATGCAAATATTAATTATGAGTTTTCAAACGGCATTGCACTGGGGCTGGGAGTTAAAGAAAACTTTAATTTCACACCAGGAAGAAGTGTAACAAACGGTTCGAATGGAGAAGCTCTGCTTTATACACAGCCTTATCTCCTGTTTAAGGCAGGCTACTTTACTATGGCGGGTGGACTTACAATCTCTACTGATACTGATCCTTTTTATAAAAATTTTTATGCAAGATTAGGAACTGATATTCCGGTATGGGATGCAGGACCTGGAAAAATAGGTTTTGATGCAGGTGTTGAAGGGTGGGTTTCTATTAATGCTATTGAAGCCAATAGTGAAAGTTCAGAGGATAGCTTAGCTGCCGGTATTGGAACAATTTTTACAACTTTGTTGAATACGATTAAACTGAATGCTGGAGTAAAATATTACCTGCCACTGTAAAACAATGAACTGGATAAAAAAGGTCTGACATTTGATATGTCAGACCTTTCCTGTTTTTAAGGTTAAAAGCCTTTAAAAATTATTTTGCACGTTCGATGAATGATCCGTCACGTGTGTCAACGATGATTTCATCATCGATGTTTACGAACAGAGGAACGCGAACTTCAATTCCTGTATCCAGTGTAGCTGGTTTAAGTGATTTACCAGATGTATCACCTTTAACACCAGGTTCTGTGTACTGAACTTTGCGGCGGTTTTCTACTGGAAGAACGATACCTACAGGGCTTCCTTCGTAGAATGTGATTTCTACAGGGATTTCTTCACCTTCAACAAGGTATCCTGTGTAGTCACCAAGCTGATCAGCTGAAAGTTCGAACTGTTCGTATGTTTCCTGATCCATGAATACGTAGTTTGTGCCACCTTCGATGTAAGAAAGAACTGTTGTACGTTTGTCCAGTTCTACTTCATCAAATTTAACACCAGCGTCGAGACCAACTTCCATTGTTGATTTTGAAACAAGGTTCTGTACGCGGAAGAATGTTGTCATACCCTGGCGACCAGAAACCTGGCGAAGGAATTTCTGTACGATAAGTGGTTCTTTAACTTTCTTGTCGTTTTCGTAGTAGAAAGCTGTACCTACTCTCAGTTCAGATGTCATTAACATAAATATTACCTCTAAAAATAAAGTTTACAAATTAGTGTTTTTCTATTTTAATATTTTTTTCAATAAAAGTCATCAGGTTTTCTGCAAAGTCGCCGTTAGAACGCAATGACAATGCAAATGACTGGAAACCGGGTTTCAGCGAATCTATGTTTGCTAAAAAATCATAGACCGCATTTTCCAGTTCCAGATTGACAGCGGATGACTGATAGTTATTCATTTCATTCCAGGCATTTTGTACATAAATGAATTCTTTTCCGAAGTGAGGCTTCATGCGTTCAAGAAGTGCTGCAACTTTCACTTCCTGAAAATCATTTTGCTGTGGATAAGCCTGCCAGATAAAAGGGATTCCCGAAAGACAGCCCTGAGCCATGGAATCTTCGCCGCGGATAATCATAAAATCCATAGCCCCCATGTTCTGGTCCCATTCGTTTTGATTCATGAAGGGTAATTTTTCGGTTTTGAAAACAGCATTTTCATTTTTGCAGGCATTAAGAATGGAATCCTGGCCGGCGCCTCCCGCAACTTTTACTGTAGTTTCGGAAGTGAAGATCCGGTTCATTGCTCGGATTACAGGCGACCAGTCCCGCTTATATGCAAAGAACAAAACTTGTGAGAATTGACAATTATTGTTGTGATTTTTTTCGTGTTGCTTACTATCAATTGGGAAGTTTTTATTTAATAGAAGTCCACCGGTTTTTTTTGTGAATCCAGGCATGAAATTGACTTTCGGAACAAGGGCCGTTCGAGTCAGACTTTTCAGGCAATGAAAATCATCTATCCAAGGTTCAGCTGAAAGATAATCAATCATAATTATATGAACTTTATAACTTACACGGTCTTCAAAAAGAATTTTTTCAAGCCAGTCAGGCTGACCGCACTGGAACATTTCTAAAATCACTTCAGGGGGATTTTCAGTAAAAGTTTTGTAACAAAAATCGTAATCTGTCCAGTCATAAACTTTTATTGTTCCGTTTTCACATTTGCTTTCCTGAAAGGGGAGAGAAGAATCAATCTGATTGTTAATATTGTGAAAAGCTTTAAGGTTGTTTGTAACAAGCCGGATATTCTGGGATGATGATTTTAAAATATTCCTGCAGAGACGCCAGGCTACACCAATATCACCATAGTTGTCTACAACATCTGCGAGAATAGTGATATCGGGGAGTTTTGTTTCTGTCATTGGAGTTCTATTTTACCTGACTGTAAAGACCTGAATATTCGTTTCTCCATTCAGGTTTTGAGTCACGGTCTTCGACTTCAATTATTTTTTTGATTGTGAATTTTCTCTGGTCCCTGGGGTTTTCAAAATACAGAATTCCGAAACGCCCCTGACCAATGTATGCGATTTTTTCATTCTGTTCAAGTTTTTCCTGTGACTGAAGCTCGTTCATTACACAGTCAAAGTGAACCGGAGCGCCTGCTGTTTTGTCATGGATTGCTCCGGCAACATCATCAATGCGTTTTCCGCATTTAGGGCAGATTATTTCGCGTGCTTTTAATTCTATGATTGATTTCTGGCGGAGGGCTTCGCCTTCCCGGTCTTCATACTGGCTTTTGTTAAACTGGAAAACCTTCTGCTGGGTAGCAAAAGGTTTGTCATTGTTTTGTTTGTTTGAAGAATTGTTATTCTGGTTATTATTCCAGTTTTTGTGATGTCTTTTGTTTCGTTTTCTGTCCATAGTTTCCTCAAGTTTTGGGGAAACTATTATTCATCAGTTTCCCGCAACATCAGTTCTTCGGGATTATCAATCAGTTTCTGGCTGATAACAAATGCAATGCGCTGTACTGCATCGTTAAGATAATCCGCGTCATGTATCTTTTTACGCAATTCAAGAATACGTGGTGACAAATTCTGTTCTTCTTTCTCATCAAGTATGAGAACAGTTGTGTCATGTTTAGCAGCATATGAAGAAATCATAAAAGCTCCGAAAAAGCGTTTTCTATATGGTACACAGGTGGTAAACCCTGCATGTCATTAATTATTACATCGAATCTAACGAAGTATTTACTATATTGTCGATGTATTTGTAGAAAACGTTTAGAAGTTTTTATTATCCTTTTTTGTTTTTGAAGTCCCAGAACAGACTGAAGCATGTCTGGGGTTGCGTTTGGCAGAGTTTTTACCTCTACAAAAACAATTGTTTCTCCTTTTACTGCTGCTATATCAATTTCGCCGCCTTGAATCCTCCAGTTTTTTGCAATAATTGTATAGCCATTGGAAATCAGATAATCTGCGGCTCTTTTTTCACCTTTTTGTCCTGTTTCATTGGTTTCCAGACTCAAAGTTCTTCAATGTCCTCGGCATCTTCTATTCCTTCAATTTCATCAAAATCATCAACGCTGTTAAGTTCTTCAACAGAGTCTTCTATTTCCTCAGAAGGAAGTTCTTCATCCTGAGCCATTATATGACCATCAGAAAGAAGGAACGGAATATGCCACTTTGTTAAAGCGGACATATGATACGGTTTTACAGTAATCCCGGATTCGATGAACATATTTTTACCGTCATCGAAATAAACAGGTTTTGAGAAGCGGATGCCTGGTTTTATGGCTGAAATTTCAATTCGTTCCATAATTTTAGTCCTGACTTTTTGCTATATACGAGAATATTCCCGCTATCACTTCCCATGCTTCTTCCGGAACATAAGTCCCGATATCCTGCACGGAAAGAAAATCTGTCATCTCCGAGTTTTCTACTATAATAATATCATTCATTTTTGCACATTTCAACAATTCTTCTGCAAGCTTTCCTTTGGCAGAGGCTGTAATGAACGGAGCAGGAGCGCCTTCGGGATATTTCAGTGCAACGGCTTTTTTTATTTTTTCGTTTTTCATGCAAGCCCCTCCGCTGTAGCAAAGTTTTCAAGCCCTGTTGCAAATCCGTCAATTTTTTCAAAAGGAACATATTTAACGGCGACATTTTTTCCCATGGAAGTAAAAATTCCTTGAAGCTTCCGGCATTCTTTTTCAGAATCTTTACAGTCTGATTTTGAAAAGGCGATTTTGTGGATTTTATTGCTTCCAGTTTTTGTGAAAACAGCAAAACGAAGCTTTTCTCCTGAATAATCTGCGTGAACATTTATCTGCTTAAGACATTTGTCACTGCTTCCCATCAGCAGCATGATTTTTCCGTTTCCATTTATGTTTCCTTCAAAAGGATTTGTGATTTCGAATGGAATAGTAATCCAGGTATTTTCGCTTGAACGGTTTTTGAAAAATCCCAGATGATTCATTACAGTAAGTTCCCCTGGAGTGTTTTTCAATTCTCCAGAAATAATTGTTTTTATAAACTGTTTGATCTCCGTAAGCCAGTCTGTTTCAGTTTTGTTTGAAGCCATTGGAGCAAGAGGTTCTTTGTTCTCTTCTTTTTCCTGAAGGGAAGCCGTATCACTTTCAATTGCCGGATGTCCGTTTTCGATTTTCTTCTGGACTTTGCTTACAAGTTCTTCTATTTTCTTTCCGGGATTCTTTGCTTTTTCAGCTTCTTTCCGGATTTTTTTCATTGTAGCTGAATCAAATTTCATTCCAAGCTGTTTGAACTGTAAAAGGATTTTGAAAGAAAGATTGTCTTGTGGAAGGTTCAGGCTTGCAAGAAGGGATGTAAGGGCAGGGGATGAAACGCTGTCAAAAACACCGCCTGTTTCAATTATGTTTGTGGTGAGTACTTCTTTGAGTATAGACATTTCTGTAGATTTTGCCAGATTGATTGTGATAAGTCCGTTTTTAAGTCCTATTTTCCCCGTAAAGGTGTCTCCGGGTTTCAGGTCCCGGGTTGAAGTAAGAATTGTTCTGGCTCCTGCTACAGAAGCTTCAAATTTTCCGCCGCCTTTTACAGAAATAATTCTAACAAGAACAGGACTTCCCGGTTTCAGATTGTCTCTATGGCGGACAAGATTTGGAGAAGAATTATGTGCCTGAACTGACTGAACGGGAGTATCTTTCACAAGTTTTATTATACTGAACAAAGCTCAGGCAGGCAAAAAAAAATCCCGCAGAAACTTGCGTTTCTGCGGGTTATAAGCTAAGCACTTAAAGAAAACTTATTTGTTTTCTTCAGCTGCTTTTGCTGCAGCTGCTTTTGCTTCTGCTGCTGCCTGAGCTGCTGCGTTACGAGCTTCGAGAGCTGCGTTAACTTTTGCACCAACCAGAGTCTTAACTTTAGCTGCTTTACCAACTTTGTCACGGATGTAATAAAGTTTAGCACGGCGTACTTTACCTGGGCGTACGATATCAACTTTTACGATACGTGGTGAGTTATATGGGAATACACGTTCAACACCTACACCGTAAGAAATTTTGCGTACTGTGAATGTCTGGCGAGCACCTTCGTTCTTTTTGCAGATTACCAGACCTTCGTATACCTGAACACGTTCTGTTTTACCTTCGATAATTTTGAAGTAAACTTTTACTGTGTCACCTACATTGAAGTCCTGAGCTCCAGGACGTTTCTGTGTTTCTTCAATTGTCTTAATAAGATCCATTTTAGTCTTCCTTAGGATTAGGATTTGCAGGCTTCTTTTTCCTTCGTTTAGGCTTGTTGTACTTAACCGAAGTCTGCTCTGTAATTTCCTCAATCATCTTTTCGGCTTCTTCAGAAAGCTGTCCGTTCAGTCTAGCAGAAACGATCATATCCGGTCTGTTTCGCATTGTTTTCAGGATGCGTTTTCTAAGACGCCACTTCCGGATTTCTTCATGATTCCCTGAAAGTAAAACTTCAGGTACTTCAAGTCCTTTGTATACAGGAGGTCTTGTATACTGTGGATATTCCAGAAGTCCACCGCAATAACTTTCTTCTTCCAGTGATTCGCTGTTTATAACTCCGTCAATCAATCTGTAAACAGTATCAATTACTACGGTTGCAGCTACTTCACCGCTGGACATTACGTAATCTCCAATGGAGATTTCCTCATCAACGTAAGTGTCGATTATTCGCTGGTCGATACCTTCGTAACGGCCGCAAATAAAAATCAGTTCGTCTTTGCAGCTTAATTCTTTAGCCTTAGCCTGTGTAAACTGCTTTCCGCTAGGTGTTAAGTAAATAACAGTCTTGCGTTTGGCTCCTACACTGTCCAAAGCTTCTCCCAGTGGTTCGCAAAGCATTAACTGCCCGGCTCCTCCACCGTAAGTTCCGTCATCACAAGTCTGGTGCTTATCGTGGGCAAAGTCCCTGATGTTCACCAAATCGTAGGCAATAATATCCTTTTTTACAGCCCGGGCCATGATTGAGTTTTCAAAATAAGCCCTGACGATATCAGGAAATAAGGTCAGCACAGTAAATTTCATGGAATTACTCCAGAATCCAGAGGTGCATCAATTGTACTGTCTGATTATCTACATCAACTTTTCCAATGAACTGGTCTTTGAAGGGTACAAGTACCGTTCTGACTTTGCCGTTTGAATCGTATTTGATGCTTTCATCAATACAGCTGCAACTCTCGGAGAGAGAAACCTGTAAAAGGTAACCAGCTCCGCCTTCCAATACGTCTGTGATAGTTCCCACACTTTCTGCGGGTGCAGCAGACGCTGCCGAAACTCCACCGTCCCAAATAAGGGAACAGTTTTTTAAGTCTTCAATGTACCATTCACCTTTTTTTAAAGGCTTTGCGTACTTTCGGTCAACCAAAATCTCCCAACCGTTGTACTTGCGTACTTCTTCATCGGAATTGATGCCCGAAAATTTCAAATAAGCAACATGACCGCCGCCAGAGCTAGACTCAACTTTGCACTTGCGTTCAGCATCCCCATGTCGCAAAGTAACTTCTTCCAATTTGAGCAGATGCTCGTATTCGCCGGAGCTACTTTCCACTTTACATTCACCCGCGTATCCATGAGATCCGCGAACGAACCCAACAACCAGCTGTTCTTTTTTCATCGCGTACTAGTCCAGAATATCAAGACTGTAATGTTTACCGTCTTTTACTGCAGAAGCACTCAATACAGTTCTCATTGCTTTAGCAATGCGGCCGTATTTTCCGATTACTTTACCGATGTCGTTTTCTGCAACTTTCAGCTGCAGAACCATGCCGCGTTCGCCTTCAGTTTCGTTAACAGAGACAGCTGACGGATCATCAACTAAAGATTTAGCGATGTACTCAATCAGGTCTTTTTCCATTTACCTACTCCTGAAAACTTATTTTGCCTGTTTTGTAAGCAATTTGGCAACGATGTCAGTTGGCTGTGCGCCTACGCTGATCCAGTACTTAGCACGTTCTGTATCGATTTTTACCTGTGAACCTTCAGCAGCGATTGGCTGGTAAGTTCCAAGTTCTTCGATACAACGTCCGTCACGTGGTTCACGTGCATCCATAACTACAACACGGTAGAAAGGACGTTTTTTAGTACCAAATCTCTTAAGTCTGATTTTGACCATTTATTCCTCCACAGAGCTCTTGCGAGTTCTGAAATATACTGTTTTGTCACCCGGATATAATAAGTCCATAGTGAATGTGAATAGTAATTATATAGAAATGTTACATGAGTTTCAAGGGAAGGCTTAGTTGTTGAACCTTGAAAGGAATTGTTTTGTTCTTTCTTCCTTAGGATTATTGATTACAGCCTCAGGGCTGCCTTCTTCTACAATAACACCGCCATCCATAAAGATAATGTGATTAGATGTATCTCGGGCAAAAGTCATTTCGTGAGTTACAACAACCATTGTCATTTTTTCTGCAGCCAGGTCTTTGATAACGGAAAGAATTTCTCCTGTAAGTTCCGGGTCCAGGGCAGAAGTCGGTTCATCAAAAAGAAGAACTTCCGGTTTAAGTGCCAGGGCACGGGCAATGGAAACACGCTGCTGCTGTCCTCCTGAAAGTTCGCAAGGGTAGTTTTTTTCTTTTGCAGAAAGTCCCATGCGGGCGAGAAGTTCGTGGGCAATAGCTTCGGCTTCTTCCTTTGAGCGCTTCAGAACGCGAATCTGAGGATCAGTTACGTTTTTAAGAACAGAGTAATGAGGGAAAAGATTGAAATTCTGGAAAACAAGGCCTGCGTTAAGCATGATTTTCTGCATATCTTTTTTTGGAGCATAAACTCCGTCTTTTACCAGATAGTTTCCAGAGATGCTGATTGAACCGTCAGTAACAGTTTCCAGGTGAGAAACACAGCGGAGAATTGTAGATTTTCCAGACCCGGACGGTCCGATAATGCCAAGAACTTCGCCTTTTTCAACAGAAAATGAAACGTCTCGAATAACATCAACCTCGCCAAAGGATTTTTTCAAATGTTCAACAGTAATAATCTTTTCCATATCAGTTCAAGTTCCCGGATTCATTTATAGTAATCAAGTTTCCTTTCAATCAGTTTGAAAGCTTCTGCAACTACCCAGTTCATTACAAAGTAGAAAATTCCTGCAATGAAAAGGGGCCAGAAAGAGAAAAGAGCGCTCTGCCTTTCTTTTGCGACCATAAGAAGTTCCATAACCCCGATAACTGAAACAAGGGCTGTATCTTTTACAAGAGTAATTACTTCGTTTCCCATGGCAGGGACGATTCTTTTAATCACTTGAGGAAGTACAATACAGAAAAAAGTCTGGCGGTTGGTGTAGCCCAGAACAGATGCTGCTTCATATTGTCCTTTAGGAATTGATTCGATGCCTCCGCGGTAAATTTCTGCAAAGTAACAGGCGTAGTTGATGGAAAGTGCCACGATAGCGGCAACAAAACGCGGCCAGCGGAAAGTGATTCCGGCTCCGAAAGTTTTGTTCAGCCAGTTGATGAAAAGTCCCGGTCCAAAATAAACGATGAGCAGCTGGAGCATAAGTGGTGTCCCGCGGATAATCAGAAGAAACACATTTGTAATGCCTGACTGAAGTTTATTTCTTGACATTCTTCCGTAAGCAATAGGAAGGGCAAGGGGTATGGAAAATAAAAGTGTAAGTAAGAATACTTCGATTGAAACGCCACAACCTTTGAACATGGCGTGAATCATTTTTACATAACGAGCTGACATGAGATAAGTATATAATTAATAGCCAATAATTAATAGTTAATTAATATTACTTAATGGATAAAAAAAGCCGGTCTCGCAGTGAAGGAGCCCGGCTCATATCAGTTTTGCTGATTAATTTATTTGATTACAGAAATATCTTTTGAGAACCATTTTGCACAGATGCTTGCTACTGTTCCGTCTGCCTGCATTTCTTTGAGGATTGCCCAAACAGCGTCACGAAGTTCAGGTTCAGACTTTCTGAAACCGATTCCGTATTCTTCGTTTGCCAAAGGTTCAGATACTATTACGAAGTTTTTGCCTGTTGTTTTGATAGCGTAAGCACCAACAACAGAATCCATTACAACACCGTCAACGCCACCAATTTCCAGGTCATTGAGGGCTGCAACATTGTCTTTGAAGAAAATAATCTTCTTTAATGATTTCTTGAATTTTTTGTTTCCGTCTACGGCTTCCTGAGCTGAAGATCCAGACTGGAGACCAACCTTTTTCTTTTTCATATCATCAAGAGTTTTGATTCCTGAATCTGCACGTACAATAAGAACCTGTTCATTATTCAGGTAAGCATCTGTGAATGAAAGAGCTTCTTTACGTTCTTCTGTGATTGTGAAACCGTTCCAGATACAGTCAATATTGTTTGTATTCAGTTCCATTTCTTTTGCGTCCCAGTCAATTGGCTGAGCTTTAAAAGCAACTCCAAGACGTCTTGCAACTTCTTTTGCCAGGTCAATGTCGTAACCTACGATAGATCCGTCATCATTTGTAAATCCAAGTGGTGGGAAAGAAGCATCAAGCCCAAGAACAAAAGTTCCACGTGCTTTAAGTTCATCTACTGCATTTTTTTTGTCTGCTGCAGAAAGAGGTGCCATCATAACAGCTGCTACTGCTGCAAGAATCAGTGCTTTAGTAAATTTTTTCATTTATTTATCTCCTATAATTTAGTTGGCGATTTTTTTCAGTTCTGCAATCTGTTCCATTACTCGCTCAGGAGCAGGACCACCGATTGTTTTTCTGATTTTTACACATCCTTCCGGTGTGATTTTTTCAAAGATGTCTTCATCGATCAAATCTGATTCGGCACGCATTTCTTCAAGGCTAAGGTCGTCAAGCCGGCAGTCTTTGTCGATAGCGCGGCGAACACAGCGGGCAGAAACTCCGTGGGCTGTGCGGAATGGCATGCCTTTGCATACCAGGTAGTCTGCAATGTCTGTTGCGTTCAGGTGGCCGCCGTCGCAGAGACTTGCCATGCGGTCTTTGTTCCATGATGCAGTTGAAATCATGTATGTGAAAACTCGTACACATGAAAGAACTGTATCGATTGAGTCGAACAATGGTTCCTTGTCTTCCTGCATGTCGCGGTCGTAGGCCAAAGGAAGTCCTTTCATCATTGTTAAAAGAGCAAACTGGTTTCCGTAAACTTTTCCGGTTCTTCCGCGGATCAGTTCTGCAAAGTCAGGGTTCTTTTTCTGAGGCATGATTGAAGAGCCTGTAGACCATTTTTCTGAAAGTTCGATGAAACCGAATTCTACAGTGTTCCAGAGTACGACTTCTTCACTGAAGCGTGAAAGATGCATCTGAATAATTGAGAGACAGTTTGCTGTTTCCAGAAAAAAGTCCTTATCAGAAACTGTATCCAGGGAGTTCTGTGTTACGTTTGCAAAACCAAGAAGGTCTGCTTCATACTGGCGGTCAAGCGGAAGTCCGCTTCCGGCAAGAGCACAGGCTCCGATAGGAGAGTAGTCAATGCGCTTCAGACAGTCAGAAAGGCGGTCAATGTCGCGGACAAGCATCCATGCCCAGGCACAAACGTGGTGTGCAAGAGTTACAGGCTGGGCGTGCTGCATATGTGTAAAGCCCGGCATAAGTGTGTTCAGGTTTTCTTCTGCAATTTTTACAAGAGCTGCAATTAAAGTTTTGAGGGAAGCCTGAAGTTCCGGGATAATGCGTTTAAGGTAAAGGTGTTCATCAAGACAAACCTGGTCGTTTCGGCTGCGTCCTGTGTGAACTTTTTTTCCGGCTTCGCCAATGCGGTCTGTAAGAGTTGCCTCAACAAAAGAGTGAATGTCTTCTGCAGAATAGTCGATGGCAAGAGCTCCAGATTCAAGGTCTGCTTTGATAGATTCAAGCCCTTTTACAATCTGGTCTGCTTCATCGTCAGAAATAAGCTTTACGTGAGCCAGCATTTTTGCATGTGCAATGCTGCCGTTAATGTCGTCCAGGGCCATGCGTTCATCAACATGGATTGAAGTTTCAAAAGCTACTGCTTCGGCATCAGGTCCGTCCTGAAAACGGCCGTGCCATAGAGCTGCGTGGTTGTCATTTGTCTGAGTTCCGTGTGCGTTCATATGTTTTATATTTTAGTGTTACAGTCCGGCATTTGCAATCTGTTCAGTAATCATTGGAACAAGCTGCTTTTTGCGGGAAACAACATCCTTAAGGTAATAAATTTTGTCTTCCATTTTCTGGAAGGTAAGGGTAGATTCAAATTTTTCATCAGCATCTATGAGAAGAATGCTTGAAAGCTTTGTAATGTCCGTAACCAGAAGGGCTGCAAAAAGTCCTTTGCGGCTTTTTCTTTCCATGGAAAGCTGTTCGAAATATTCTGCTTTTTTTGAAAGAATTTCGTTTGTGTTTCCCACTTCAATCTGGCTGATTGTGTAAACAAGTTTTCCTTCTGTGTATTCTTTCATATCCTGATGAACAACACTTTCAGGAGTGCGGCCTGAAATGCGGCTTCCGGCTTCGAGAATTTCTTTTCCAAGTTCCTGCCAGTCAAGGTTTGTAATGTTTGAAAGATATTCTGCTATGTCCCGGTCTGTATCTGTAGTAGTTGTAGACTGCAGAATGAGAGTATCGGACATAATCCCGCAAAGAAGAAGACTTGCAATTTCTTTTGGAATAGAAATCTTGTTTTCCTGATAGAGCAGGGTGATGATTGTAGAAGTTGAACCGATAGGCTTGTTTACAAAAGTAATAGGATACTTTGTTGGCATGTTGCCAAGTCTGTGGTGGTCAATGATTTCCTGAATGCGGATGTTTTCAATGCCGTCACAGGCCTGACTGATTTCATTGTGGTCTACAAGAATTGCATCAACTTTTGGTTCCATGTTGATATCGTGTTCAGAAATGAGTCCGATAAGTTTTCCTTCATCATCAACCACAGGAAGACAATGACAAGGAGAAGCTTTGATGGCCGGTCTGATTTTTGTGATTGTATCATTTTTGTGAACTGCAGGAATTGATTTGTCACTCATTACTGAAACCGGTGTCGAGTAGGCAATCATCATGGAAGTTGCTGCTACAGGATAAGGACTGATAACAACCGAAACGCCGTTTTCTTCAGCTTTCTGACGAAGTTCTTTTCCAAGAACATAGTTCGAAGAAAGGATAAGAAGCTTGATTTTTGCATTGATGCAGAGTTCATGAATGCTTTCGCGGTCAGAAGCAATTACAACAATATTTTCGCTCTGGTGTTCCTTGATTTTCTGGGCAAAGGATTCAGCGTGTGCAGCACCTACAAGAATTGAAGCTTTGAAAATCTCATCTTCATTCTGAACTACAATTGGCTGTGCGTTAAGAGTTTTTGCAATGGCACCAATTGATGTAGTAATTGGTGTGCGCTTAACCGGGTTCAGTACGCTCAAAAGGTTCTTTGTAAAGTGTGTATAATGAAGGATAGAATGATATTTTCCTTCTGAATCAGTTACAGGAATAACGCGCACTCTTTCAAAGTCTTCCATTTTACCGATGGCACTCCAGACAGAGGCATTGTCTTTTACAGAATAGTCCAGGTCCGGCATAAAGTGTTCAACTTTAGGCATAAGGTTCGGAAGATATTCAGGACGAGGAACGTCGAATTTCTTGAAAATGTAATCAGTCTGCGGATTTAAATGTCCGGCACGGGCAGCAACATAATTGTCATATCCCAGAAGCTCTTTAAGCTTTGCGTAAGCGACTGCACTTACAACACAGTCGGTATCAGGGTTTTTGTGTCCGATTATATAAGTTTTCTTTTCCATAATTATTTCAAGTTTGATTTTAATGGGAGAATCTTCTGTTTGTAAACCTTGCTGTAGAAAATCAGGCTCAAGGCAATAGACATTACTTCGGCAATAGGAAAACAGAACCAGATATTATTGATATTTCCAGTAAGAGACAGAAGGTATGCTGCTGGAACCAGAACAATTACCTGGCGGCAGACAGAAACAATCATGCTGAGCATGGCACTCTGAAGACTCTGGAATACAGAGCCCAGAACAATGGCAACTGCAGCCCCGATAAAGGAAGAAGCAATAATGCGCATTGCAGGAATACCGATTGAAAGCATTTCTTCGGAAGCTTCAAATATGGAAAGAAGCTGACCAGGAAAAATCATAAATATTGCGGTACCAAAAGCCATAATGGTTACTGCAATAGCAAGTCCTGTTTTAATAGAAGAAGTTAAGCGTTTGTAGTTCCGTGCGCCATAGTTATATGCAATAATCGGAACGATACCGCTGTTAAGCCCGAAAACCGGCATAAAAAGAACGCTGTTCAGCTTGAAGTAGATTCCGTAAACGGCAATAGCTGTGGCACTGAAACTTCTCAAAATCATGTTGATAAGGGCAGTGGTAAAAGAAGTGATTGAACTTAAAATAATAGAAGGAACTCCAACGCGGTAGATCTGACCGATAGTATAAATGTCCGGACGGAAGAAACGCTTGAACTGGAAGTGGATATCCTTGTTGTATTTTATGTTCAGTGTCAGGGCGATAATCATGGCGACAAACTGTCCCATAACGGTAGCCCATGCAGCACCTGCAATGCCCATTTCAGGGAATGGACCGATTCCGAAAATCAGAACAGGGTCCATAATAATGTTTGTAAGGGCACCTGCCAGCTGACTCCACATGGAAAGCATTGATTTACCAGTGCTTTGAAGAAGTTTTTCGCACATTATAGCGCCGTAGCCGCCAAGCCCTGCAAAAAGAACAATTTTTGTGTATGTAAGTCCCATCTGACGGATTTCTTCTATATCAATCTGTCCGAAGAAGTAAGGCTTAAGAAAGAAAATGCCCAGAACGCAGAAAACCATGTATGTTGCAAAAGCAAGGAAAAGCCCGTTCATTGCGGTTTTATTTACTTCTTCGGGGCGTTTCTGACCAAGACGAAGAGAAAGAAGGGCGTTTACACCGACAGAAGTGCCGACGCTGAAGGAAATCATAAGGTTCTGTACAGGGAATGCCAGGGAAACGGCTGTAATGGCATTTTCAGAAATTCTGGCAACAAAGTAGCTGTCCACTATATTGTAAAAAGCCTGAACCAGCATGGAAAACATCATTGGAAGTGACATGCTTAAAATCAGGCTGAAAACAGGCATTGTACCCATTTTGTTTTCAGAAGCTTGTATTTTTGTGTTTTCACTCATAGCGACAGTATTATAAAGTTTTGTCATTTAAAATGAAATGGGGTGAAATATTATTTTTCTTCTTGTTAGTTAGAGAAAATCGAAGTATATTTA
>JAHBAD010000131.1 GCA_018385395.1 Treponema sp. | reverse complement strand
TCTATATGCAGGATTCAGGTCTATTTATTTCAATGCTTGATCGGGATTGTGCTTCAAAAATTCTTTCTGGAGATTTAGGATTTTATAAAGGTGCTATTTTTGAAAATATCATAGCTGACAGTTTTTCAAAACAAGATATAAAACTTTATTACTTCCATAAAGATTCTGGTCTTGAAATAGATTTTGTTTCAAAAATAAAGAATGAAATCTCCCTTATTGAAGTAAAAGCAACAACAGGAAATACAAAATCTGCAAATACCGTTTTAAAAAATCCTCAATATGATGTGAATGTATGTTATAAACTTTCAGAAAACAACGTTGGTGTTGTTGAAAACAAAATAACAATTCCATATTATATGGCTTTTCTCTTATAAAAATTTAGAAAAAAAAGTAATTTCCCAAAAGTTTTCCAGGTCCAATAGCCCCGCATAATTTTTTACACTTTAAATCTGTAAAAATTTTGTGTTGGCTAAATGGCGCATTTTGAAGCGAGGGGGAATCATCCCCCTGCACCATTAAATTTTTACGTCGCCTTCAAAACAAAGTGAAGTTTCGCCGGAAAGGTAAACTGTGTCGCCTGTGTAGCGAACCATCATCTGACCGCCGCGAACGTTTACAGTTACATCTTCGTTCATCTTACAGAAGCCTTTCTGAACGGCGGCAATAACTGCCGCACAGGCACCTGTACCACAGGCTGGAGTTTCACCGTTTCCACGTTCCCATGTGCGCATCTTCAGCTCGTTTGGTCCAACAACGCGAACGAATTCTGTATTTGTACGTTCAGGGAATGTTTTGTGATGTTCAAACTTTGGTCCAAGTGTTTTAAGGTTCAGTTTATCTACAAAATCAACGAAAGTTACACAGTGAGGATTACCAACGCTGAGTGTTGTTACATCATAAGTCACACCGTCAACTGTAAGTTTCTGCACTCCGTTTCCTGTTACAGACTGGGCAGAAAGGTCAGGTTTTCCCATATCAATCATTACTGAACTTACTTTTCCATTAAGTTTATAAATCTTTACTTTTTTTACACCAGCCTGAGTTTTGATTGTGATTTCGGCTGTTGTATCATTTTTATTGTGGCGGTCTCTTATGCCTTCAATGTTATTGTCGTAAAGATATTTTGCTACGGCACGAAGAGCGTTACCGGCCATCATTCCTTCAGTTCCGTCCAGGTTATAAAAACGCATTGAAGCATCGGCCTTTGAAGTTTTTCCAACAAGTACCAGAGAGTCAGCCCCGATTCCGCTTCGTCTGTCACAAAGGCGCACAGCTAAGCCACCCGGGTTATTGATAAACTGTTCACGTGTATCAATGATGATAAAATCGTTTCCGGTAGAAGACATTTTTGTAAAGTGAACAACCTGGTCTACTTCGCGGAGCTTATTGATATCGATAAGCTCAACATTTTCTGCACTGTATTTTGACTTCAGACAGTTTGCAATGGCGTTTGCTGTATCGATTGCTGTAAGACACGGAATATCTCTTTCTACTGCATGACGGCGCATTCGAACTGAGTCTGCATGAGGGTCACGTCCCTTAGCCGAAGTTGAAATAACGTAATCGACTTTTCCTGAATCCATAAGAGTAAGCAGATTGTCGTCAGGATTTTCGTGAATCTTATTTACAGTTTCTACTTCCATTCCAAAGTCACGCAAAGTTTCAGCGTTTCCTTCTGTTGCATAAAGCTTAAAGCCCATGTCGTAGAATTTTCTTGCAAGGGAAGGAAGTTCATAACGGTCAGTCTTACGCACGCTAAAAAGAACTCCCCCGCTTCGCTTCATGTTGTAACCAGCCCCTATGAGTCCTTTGAAAATTGCTTCTTCCATTGTGGCAGCAATTCCAAGAACTTCACCAGTTGACTTCATTTCTGGTCCCAGGTGAGTGTCTACGTCCATAAGTTTTTCAAAACTGAAGACCGGAACTTTTACTGCAAAATATGGCGGAATCTTATAAAGACCAGTTCCGTATCCCATATCCTTTACACGCTCCCCAAGCATGGCACGAACAGCAAGGTCTACCATTGGAACGTTTGTTACTTTTGAAATGTAAGGAACTGTACGGCTTGAACGAGGGTTTACTTCGATAATGTACAGATCGTTGTTGTAAATAAGATACTGAATGTTTACAAGGCCTTTTGTTCCAAGTGCCAGAGCAAGTTCCCTCGACTGATTGATGATCTTTTCACGGATAACATCGTTCAGGTTCCAGCTTGGATAAACTGCAATGGAGTCTCCTGAGTGAATACCTGTTCTTTCAATATGTTCCATGATTCCAGGAATAAGAATGTCCTTTCCGTCACAGATGGCATCAACTTCAAGCTCAGTTCCCATTTTGTACTGGTCAATAAGGATTGGGTTTTCAATTCCCTGAGCCAGAATAATTTTCATGTATTCTTTTACGTCATCGTCATTGAAGGCGATAATCATGTTCTGACCGCCAAGAACATAACTTGGGCGGAGAAGGACAGGATATCCAAGTTCCTTTGTAGCTTCCAGAGCTTCTTCTTCGGTAAGAACTGTAAGTCCACGTGGGCGCTTGATCTGAAGTTTTTCACAAAGTTCGTCAAAGCGTTCACGGTCTTCGGCAAGATCTATGGCATCAGCTGAAGTTCCAAGAATTCTGATTCCCTGGTCTGCAAGGAAGTTTGCAAGCTTGATTGCTGTACCGCCACCAAAAGCAACTACAACACCCACCGGTTTTTCTGTATTGATTACACCCATTACATCTTCAGGAGTAAGAGGTTCAAAGTAAAGGCGGTCTGATGTATCAAAGTCTGTTGATACAGTTTCAGGGTTATTATTGATTGTAACAACTTCATAACCAAGGCGTTTCAAAGCCCATACACACTGAACTGAAGCGTAGTCGAATTCGATACCCTGACCAATGCGGATTGGTCCTGAACCTAAAACAATGATTGTTCCTTTTGATTTTTCTTTCTGTTTTCCCCATGCACCGGCGCTTATTCCGCTTCCGAATGAAGAAGCCGCACCTGTCTGCGGAGCCAGAACATTTTTTCTTTCTTCAAGATATTCAGAAGCTTCATTTTCGGCATCGTAAGTGGCGTAGAAATATGGAGTTTCTGCGTTAAACTCGCCGGCACAGGTATCTACCATTTTGTATGAGGCCGGAATGTGTGCAAGCTGTCCTTTTTTTACAAGGCGAGAAGCTTCTTTTGCTTCTGAAAGAATTCCTGAACAGCCCACGATTTTTGTGCCTGAAATCTGCTGGACAACTTTGTCCGGGTAACCAAGGTTCTTTGCCTTAAGGTAAAGTTCAGGAGTAAGCGCGGTGGTTGAGTCTGTCGAAACCACATCTTTGTCATCCCGAGCGTAGTCGAGGGATCTTTCCCCGGTGGTTGAGCCTGTCGAAACCACCTTCTTACATGCTGCAAGTTCCCATTCCATTTTTGCAAGATTCAAAAGCTTTGAAAGAAACCACATATCAATTTTTGTAACATTGTGGATTTCTTCCAGAGTCATAAGACGGCGTTTGATTGCCTGGAAAATAGCAAAGATTCTCTGGTCAGTACACTGGCCTACACGTTCGCGGATTTTTTCATCGTTCTCTTCTTCAAAAACCGGCAGATTCAAAGACTGAACACCAACTTCACAACCGCGGCAAGCTTTCATAATAGCCTGTTCAAAAGTCTGACCCATAGCCATAACTTCACCGGTGGCTTTCATCTGAGTTCCAAGATCGCGTTTTGCATAAACAAATTTTTCAAACGGGAACTTAGGCATTTTTACTACAACATAGTCCAGAACCGGTTCAAAACAGGCTGCAGTTTTCTTTGTAACAAAGTTTGGAATTTCATCCAGGTTGTAACCAATGGCAATAAGGGCTGCAACTTTTGCAATTGGATATCCTGTTGCCTTAGAAGCAAGAGCCGAAGAACGGCTCACACGTGGGTTTACTTCGATTACGGCGTATTCAAAGGTGTCAGGATTCAGAGCGAACTGACAGTTACATCCACCTTCCATTCCAAGGGAAGAAATAATGTTCAAAGCAGCCGAACGGAGCATCTGATATTCTTTATCACTTAAAGTTACAGCCGGGGCAATAACGATTGAATCCCCTGTGTGAACACCAACCGGGTCAAAGTTTTCCATTGAACAGACGGTAAGAACGTTTCCCCTTCCGTCGCGCATAACTTCAAACTCAATTTCTTTCCAGCCGGAAATACATTTTTCTACAAGAATCTGATGAATTGGTGAACGGTGAAGACCGTTGTGTGCAATTTCATCAAACTCTTCCCAGGTGTGGGCAATACCACCGCCGGTTCCACCAAGAGTAAAGGCCGGGCGGATAATAGCAGGAAGCCCTATTCCGTTCTTTGCAAAATCAAGAGCTGATTCGTAATCAGTTACAACCTTTGAAGGAATACAAGGTTCCCCGATTTTTTCCATGGTGTCCTTGAACATCTGGCGGTCTTCGGCCTTGTCGATTGTTTCAGGTTTTGCACCAAGAAGACGAACTCCGTGTGCTTTCAGGAAGCCTGATTTTGCAAGTTCCATACTCAAAGTAAGACCTGTCTGTCCACCAAGAGTTGAAAGCAGCGAATCCGGTTTTTCTTTTTCTATGATTCTCTGAATTGTTTCAGGAATAAGAGGTTCAATGTAAATCTGATCGGCCATTGTGTGGTCGGTCATCAAAGTGGCAGGGTTTGAGTTTACAAGAACAACTTCGAGTCCCTGTTCCTTAAGAGCCTTACAAGCCTGGCTTCCGGCATAGTCAAATTCTGCGGCCTGTCCGATAATGATTGGACCAGAACCGATTACCATTACTTTGTGAATATCTTTATTTAAAGGCATCTTTTATCTCCTATGGTTTTTGTCATGTTGAGCGGAGTGCGTGCACGGAGTCGAAACATCTGAAAAAAAGATTCCTCGACTTCGCTCGGAATGACATTTTTTGTGAACAATGTCATACTTTATTTTCATTTATCAATTTAACAAAATCATCAAACAGGAATGATGTATCAAGAGGACCTGCACAGGCTTCAGGATGGAACTGAACACTGAAAGCCGGGAACTTTGTGTATCTGATACCTTCACAGGTTCCGTCATTTGTATTGATGAAGCTGAGTTTTGCGCCTTTTGTAAGGCTGTCATTTTTTACGGCATAACCGTGGTTCTGTGTAGAAATGTAAACGCGGCCAGTTTCAAGATATTTTACAGGCTGGTTTGGTCCTCGGTGACCATACTTAAGTTTTTCTGTATCAGCTCCAGAAGCAAGAGCCAGAAGCTGGTGACCAAGACAGATTCCAAAAATCGGAATTTTTGCTTTTATAAGTTTTTTGATTTCCGAAATTATTCCAACATTTTCTTTAGGATCCCCAGGACCATTACTAAGCATGATTCCATCTGGATTCAAAGCCATAATATCTTTGGCTGTTGCAAGGCCACTTACTGTGATTACTTCAAGACCGCGTTTCAAAAGTTCGCGGCGGATATTGGCCTTTGCACCAAAGTCCCAGAGCACTACCTTTTTGCCCTTTCCGGCTTTCATGGCAACTTTTGGATCGTAAACTTTTGTTCCGTCATTCTTTACAGGAACGAAGCGGTACTCTGCAGATTCCTTGAACACCATATCTGCACTTTCTTCTATTAAAGAAGCACTTCCTGTTACGTTTTTTACAGCTTCAACGATTGTGTATTTTCTGATTTTAATAAGGATTTCTTCAGCCTTTTCGCTCAGCTTATTTTGAAAGATTGTTCCCGACTTTGCTGAAACGCCGGTACTCTTAATTCCAAAAGCTTTCATTACTTCTTTTGCTTCATCGCTGCCGCCTGAAACAATCATTCCGTTCATAACGCCGCTTTCACGAAGGACTTTTGTAAGGGCTCGGGTATCTATTCCTTTAAGCCCAATAATGTTCTGGGAAATAAGCCAGTCTTCAAGTTTTCCCTGGCAGCGAAAGTTTGAAGGAGTTTCGCACATATCCCGCACAATGTAAGCACGAACGTGACATCCGCCGCTTTCAAAATCTTTTGGAATTACACCATAATTTCCAATAAGCGGAAATGTCTGTGTAACAATCTGTCCGTAATAACTTGGGTCTGTAAGAGTTTCCAGATAACCGTTCATACCAGTTGTGAAAACTGTTTCCCCAATTACAACTCCTGTGGCTCCAAAAGACTCGCCTTCAAAAACCATGCCGTTTGCAAGAATTAAAGATGCTTTCATATGTTACCCCTGAGTGGACCCTTTCCGGGCAAAAAAAAAGACGTTTGGCTCAAAAAGACAAAACTATTTATCTTTTTAAACCAAGCGTCTTTGCTTGTTCAGAATAATTTAGTGCATTCTGAAGTATTTTTCAAGTAGATTAAACTTCTGTTTATAACGGATCATCCATCATCCCTATCCCTTTCAAAACTTTCTCATATTTTACAGTCACATTATCCATCATTTCCTTTATGTCTCCCTTTGGATTTCCTTCCCGAAGTTCTTCACATAAAACACTTGTCACCTCAAAAAGTTCTTTATATCCAAGATTCAAACACATACCTTTTAAATTATGAGCCATACGAAAAGCTGTTTCAAAATCGTTTTGCGAAAGAGATTCAATTAAATTTTTATAATCTGAGTTTTCCGAAAATTTTTTATTGAATTTATAAACCCTCTGATTAGTCATCATACGGCTCAAAACATCATCATAATCGGCACCCATTAATCTGTAACATTCTTCTATCTGCATCTATACGCAATATATATATGTTATTTATATATGTCAATGTTGAAATATATAAATATTGACCGGTATCTATAAGAGTAATAT
>JAHBAD010000063.1 GCA_018385395.1 Treponema sp. | reverse complement strand
GTATTCCCATAACTGTGCATAAACTCACCTTTTTTCAAAACTGAAATATATGTCTGAATATTAAAATCAACAGGAAGAAGTTTAACTTTTCCCATCATAATTGCCTGTTCAGAAGAAAAAGACTGGGCAACAAGATAAAGGAACGGATATAGAGTTACAACACAAACAAGAATCATGATGATGGTGTTACACCATTTGAACAATGTATAACCTGCTGAATCCCTAACCTTTACACTTTCTGACTTATTTTTCCTTGTAATCATTTTTTTCTCCTACCAGAGTCCTGATCCAGACACTTTCTTTGAAGCCTGATTAGCTATTGTAAGCAGAATCAAATTCAAGACACTTTCAAAAAGTCCCACTGCAGTTGCATAACTGTAGTTTCCAGAACCAAGACCAAGACGGAATACAAAGGTCGAAATAATATCTGCCTTTTCATATGTCATAGGGTTATAGAGAAGGAATACTTTTTCAAAAGCTCCACCTGAACCAACAAGACCACCAATATCCAGAATAAGAAGAGTTGTAATTGTTGGAAGAATTGACGGAATTGTTACATGAATTACACGCTGGAAATGATTTGCGCCGTCAACCGCAGCAGCCTCATAAAGAGAAGGATTGATATTTGCCATGGCTGCAAGGTAAAGAATTGTTCCCCAACCAAGGCTCTGCCAAACCCCTGATGTTACGAAAATTGTTGTAAACCACTGAGGAAGTGAAATAAAGGAAATTGTATTTCCAGTTATTGAAGAAATCATTGCATTGATTGGACCGTTTGTAGAAAGCAATTCACGAATCATACCAGTAACAATTACCATTGAGATAAAATGAGGCAAATAAGAAACTGTCTGAACAAACTTTTTCCAGTGAATATTTTTAATTTCATTAAGAAGAAGTGCAAAAATAAGTGTCAAAGGAAATCTGAACAAAAGGTATATTATATTCAGAGAAAGGGTATTTCTGAACGCACGCCAGAATGTTTTATCTCCAATAAACTGTTTGAAATATTTTAATCCGCTCCATTCATCACCAAAAATACTGTGCCCCGCTCTGTAACGGCGGAAGGCTATTATATTTCCAGCCATAGGAACATAACGGAAAATGATGTAATAAACGATTGGTAGCAGCATTAAGAAATAATACTGCCAGTTCTTTTTTAAATGCTTCTTTAACTTGTATACTTCCATACTAGTAGACCTCAATTTTAGTATACAACAGACTGTAATTAATTCAAGAATTATTTATTTTAGTTAAACGTTTAACAAGGAAATTTTCCAGATTTTATCAATATCTTTTATTTAATTTGACCCAATTCCCATAAACCATTAGTATACTAGTATGACTAACACAGAAAAACTTAAGAACGAAACAAACCGCGACTTTGCATTCCGCGTTATCAAAGAAAACATAATCAACCTGAACATCAAACCAGGCATTATGATCAGTGAACAGGACATTGCTGAAGAACTTAATATTTCACGTACTCCGGTTCATGAAGCACTGCAGGAACTTTCGAGAACAAAAATTGTAGAAATTCTGCCCCAGAAAGGATGCCGCGTGTCACTTATTGATATGAAATTAGTCAACGAAGCCGTATTTATGCGCCTTACCATAGAAACCGCTATTACACAGGAAGTTTGTAATGCTGCTTCTGAAAAAGACCTGGAAGACCTGGAAGAAAATGTTATTCTTCAGGATTTTTACAAAAACTCCAATAACTATAACAAAATCATGGATCTGGACAACCGCTTCCATGAAAAAATGTATCAGATTACAGACAAAATGCAGTGTCTCTACATGGTTCGCCTTATGAACATTCATTTCGACCGTCTTCGCGAGCTTACACTTGAAACAGGCGTTTCAAGCCGTATTTTCGAAGACCACAAATCAATTCTTGAAGCAATCAAAAATAGAGATACAGATGCCGTAAAAGAAATTCTTGCACGACATCTTAATCATCTTTATGTGGATGAAAAAGAAATCAGAAAAAAACATCCCGATTACTTTGCTGAATAACACATTTTATGATTAACACCTATAACGAAAGCTCTCTTCATAAAACATTTAAAACCCTGTATTCACAGGAATACCATGGTCAGACTGAAGTTGAACTATTCGGGCACATTTACGATATTGCAGCTAAAAACCTTGTAATTGAAATTCAGACTCAAAACCTAAGCAAACTTCTTTCAAAAGCTTTAGACGCTTTTGAGCATGGATATAAAGTAAAAATCGTTTATCCACTTGTTGAACATAAATGGATCGAAACTTCAGACGAAAACGGGAACCTTCTTTCAAAACGTAAAAGTCCTATCACAAAAAGTATTTATGATCTTTTTGATGAAATTACCGGTCTCTACCCTATTTTATTGAATAAAAACTTCTCACTTGATGTAATCAAAGTTCACACAATCGAAAAAAGAATAAAATATGATGAATTAAAGCAGACTCAGAACAAATCACGCCGTTTCCGAAAAAACTGGCTGAAAAACGGAAAAGAAGTAAAAGAAATTTTCGATACAAGAACCTTCTCAACAAAGAAAGATTATTTGAATCTCATTCCAAAAGCTGCACTTCCTGAATTCTGTGCAAAAGATTTATCAAAAGCCATAAAAGAAGATAAAACGCTTCCTGCCTCAGCTTCTAAAAAAGCTCACATCATTATCTGGGTTCTTCGACATATGGAACTTATTGAAGAAACTGAAATCAAAAATCGAAGTCATTATTATAAAATTAAAAAATAAGTAAAAAAAAGACCTGAGATAAATCATCTCAGGTCTTTTCTATTTCTGATTAATCAAAGATTACCAGTTGTCATTCATATCATCTTCATCGCGATTTTCCAGATCGTAAAGATCTGTTACAACACGAAGGTCATCAAGGTACATATAGTATGAACCACGAGCCTGCATTGGGTTACAGTCAACTCTGAATCCGATAATTTTCAGACCAGGTTTGTCACCATAATATGCAGAACTCTGAACGATTCCATGTTCTCCATCTGGAGAAGCTGGAACAACAGCAGTAAGTTTTTTCCATCCGCTGAACCCAAGATTACCCATGTAAAGTTCGAAGTTATGTCCGAAATAGTCCTGAACGAGAACCCACATATCGTGGCTCTGGTTACGTCCACAAACCCACATAGAAATAATCTTTGTAGTTCCTTCGACTGGAAGAGGACGTCCTGAAGTGATGTAGAATGAGTTTACACCACGGCGGAAGAAATCAACTCTTACACCATATACCTGTGTATCATCTGCAGGATCATCTCCTTCAAGAGGATCTTTCATTGCAGGTGAACCTTGGAAAAGACGTCCGGCAATTGTACCGTAGTCAGCTGAAATATGAACGTTCCATGAACCTTCACGTTCAAATTTGTCTACTGAAATTTCACGAAGAGCCTGCATGGCAGAATCACGGCCTACATTTTCAGGATTTGGTTCAGAAAGACTAGATGTCTGTGCGAACATAAGTCCTGCACAAAGCAGCATTGAAACTAAAGCAACTAATTTTTTCATTTGTCTCCTACCTCCTGAACTCCGTCAGAACTTGAATCATCACCGAAGTCAGCATCTTTAAGTTCATAACCGTCGTATATGTAAGACAGTGAGTTAGATGTATATTTAATCTGATCAAAATAAATCAGGAAATTATCAACGAATTCTTCTGCATCTGTACGGATTCTGTATCCAACAAATCTCAGGTTTTCAGGTCCTGAACGAAGAAGTGAATGCTGAACAATCCAACCAGGAATATTTACAACCAGGTTTTTCCATCCCTGGAAGCGAAGGCTTCCTGCTGGAAGAACATGAACTGTTCCATTTGCATCACGAATAAGAACTTCGAGATAATAATTATAATTTGCACCCCAAATCCAGAAATCCATCTGAGAAACTGTTCCAACAAAAGGAATTTCGTAAGCTTTACCATCTTGAGTTGGATATACTTCGAACCAGTTATCACCTTTTCTGTTGAATGCGGTTTTTACACCGAAAACTTTTGATTCACCTTCTGTTGTACCACGAAGCTGTTTCAGGGAATTAGGAATTCCATCAAAATATCCTGACTTTGGATATCCTTCTGCTACAAAGCGGCTTGTTGTTACACCCCAGTCCCAACTAAGGTTTTCACCTTTGTAAAGATAGTTCTGGTTGCCCGGATTATCAAAATTGTCAATTACGAATGTCTCAATACTTCTTGAACTTGGCTGTGCAAATGCAGGCAGACCAACTACAAAAAGACAACCAAGACTAATCAAGACTTTTAGTCCTTTTTTCATTGCAAAACTCCTCAAACATTCTGATTTTATTTTTAAATCTTAGAATGCACTTATATTATCGGATAATTTCGTAAAAACTATAACCGAATTAATTATATTTTACGGTTTACTCTTTGTCAAACCTATTAATAGTATAAAAAAAACCGCTGCCCCATAAACAGCGGTTCTTAAAAGCCAGAAAACTATTATTTTACGGCTGCTGAGATGCGTTCCAGAACCTTTTTACGGTCCAATGGCTTAATAATATAGTTTTTAGCTCCCAGAAGAAGTGATTTTTTAACCAGTTCTTCTTTTCCCAGTGCAGAAACCATTACAACTTTTGCATTTTTATCAAAAGCCATAATCTGTTCAAGAGCTGTAATACCGTCCATGCGAGGCATAGTAATATCCATTGTAACCAGATCGACGTTTGGACAGAGTTCCTTATATTTGTCTACTCCTTCAATACCGTCTACTGCTGTAGCTACAACTTCATAGCCTTCACTTGACAGAATCTGTCCAAGTTGTTTTGCAACGAACATAGAGTCGTCAACAATCAGTACTTTTACTTTTGTACCGTCAGCTCTTACTCCCTCAGGAGGACGTTCATTAATTGTTGGAAAATCCTGTGCTGTTTTCATATTTATCTCCTACTTATGCTTTCTCACGGATAGCTACGTTTACTTCAATTTTACCACATTCTGAAATAAGTGGCACAATCAGAGCTTCTACATTTTCAGAAGTTCCACCAAGAGCCGCAATTTCCATCTTCTGTCCAACGAACAAAGCTGGTGGTGTAAGGTCAAACTTAAATCCAAGTTCATGCAATTTTGTAACAGCCTGACCTGTAATAAGATTTGCCAATTCGCTGATTGTTGCTTTGGCAAGGTCATCAAACTGTGGAAGAGTTTCACCATTCATTTTAGAAGCAATATTCAATGCAGTTTCGATTGTCATATCAAAAAGAACACGACCTTCTACATCACCTGCAAGACCAACAAGAGCAGCAACACCCATAACTGGCATTGCTGTGGATTTCAAATACAAATCTCCACGCTTAACTTCTGCACCACCCAGTACTTCCTGCAGTACTCTGAATGATGTTTCAACAAACGGGTTAATATACTCTACTCTCATTTCATTCCCCTTATATTTATTCTTTATTATACGCAGTCAGCGTACCAACTGTTGTTTCACCAAATCCCATAGACCCTGGCAGAGCTTCGTTTTCACCTACAAATGCAACTGCATTTCCCTTCATCTTTTCGATAAAGTCAGAGATAACGAAATTCTGAGCATCTTTATCCAGCAGTGAAAGAACGTCACGTGCAAAAATAACATCACACATTGGAAGTGCATTTGTATTTTTGCAGTCATGATATTCAAACATTATGCTTTCTTTTATAGCCTGATTGAAAGTATATTCTCCACTGGCTTTCTGAGACAGATATTCTCCGTACCATGTACCAGCAAGATCAGACGGAACACTCATAAGTGAAGCGTTTGATACTTTCAAAAGATCAATATCCTGTGCATAAACTCGGATTTTTGAATCCGGATAACGTTTAGACAGAACACATGCCAGAGAATAAGATTCACAGCCTTTTCCGCATCCAGGATTCCATACAATAATCTGTTTTGCATTGTTATCCGGAAGCAGTTTGTAAACTGCATCAGCATACTCTTTTGACCACCAGGAATCAGAATGTGCAGACCAGAACCCCTTAAGGAAGTTATCCCCGTCATTTTCATTCTGAATCAATTTTTTCCCTTCTTTCTGCCATTCAGAAAAACGGAAGTTTACCCAGTCTCTGTTGATTTCAGAAACTGTGAATTTCTTATAATTTTGAAGACCTTCTTCTATAAAGTGAAGATCAACAGACTCTTTTTTTGGTTGAGGCGCAGCAGCAGGAGCAGCCTTTGATGCCGGAGCAGCAGGTGCAGCAGAACTTCCTGTCACAGGAGTTTTCACATGTTCAACATGCACCTTTTTTGCCTGAGCCTCTTCTGCAGATGCTTTCGAAGCAAAAATACGTGTAATGTCCAGAAGAACATACAGACGATGATTTGCCTCAACAACACCATATATGTATTTAATGTTGATATCACCGAACAAAGGATGTGGTGGTTGAATAGAATTCTTTCTAACACCAACAACTTTGTCAATCTTGTCTACAACAACACCAAAAGTCTGGTCTCCAATGCTCAAGATAAGCAGGTTTTCAAGCTGGTTTTCGTCCCTCTCCGGAACGTCGATATTAAAGAAAAGACGTAAATCCAGAATAGGAATAATATCTCCACGAAGATTATAAACACCAAGAACAAACGGAAGTGTATTAGGTACGTAGGTAAAACGGCCGGCTTTGGCAATTTCCTTTACGTGCATAATATCAATAGCATAGTCTTTCTCTGCAAGAGAGAAAGTAACCATCTTGAAATCAACTACCGCAGCAGAATCTTTGGTATTAAGTTCCTGTGAATTATCTGAAACCGGCTGTCCGAACTGTTCGCTTAACTGGTCATTGATACTTTTCATACTAATTTCGTCCATAATCAAGCTCCCATTATTCCATTGACTGACCCTGGGCTGAAAGTTCCTGACGAACTCCAAGCTCCAGAAGCTGGCTTACATCGATAATCAGAGAAACTGAACCGTCACCAAGGATTGATGCTCCGGCAATTCCAGGAGAATTGGTAAACTGATCACGCAATGGCTTGATAACTACGTCTTCTTCGCCAATTAAAGCGTCAACCATTACACCAATCTTCTTATCCTGTGAACCAACGATTACTACATAGCACTCATCTGATTCAACAGTTTCCCTTATTCCAAACAGACGTGACAGGCGCAGAACACTGATAACTTCGTTACGAACTTCCATAGTTTCGTAGTTATCAATACGGCTGATGTCGCTCTGATGAATACACTGAGATTCAATAACGTTAGCGATAGGAATTGAGTAAACTTCTTTTCCAACGCGAACAAGCAGCCCCTGAATAATTGCAAGAGTAAGTGGCAGTCTGATAATGAAAGAAGTACCCTTTCCTTTTACAGATGTAATAGACATTGTACCGTTCAATTTAGCAATCATTGTCTTTACTACATCAAGGCCTACACCACGACCAGAAATATTTGAAATATGGTCAGCTGTAGAGAATCCAGGTTCCATAATCAGGTTGAATGCATCCTGTTCTGAAAGAACTTTATCCGGATGAATCAAACCTTTCTCAATAGCCTTAGCCTTTACCTTTTCTACATCAATACCGGCACCATCATCGCTGATTTCAATAACAATCATGTTACCTTCGTTTGATGCTTTAAGGAGAACTGTTCCTGTTTCATCTTTTCCAGCAGCAAGGCGAACATCAGGCATTTCAATACCATGGTCAACCGAGTTACGTACACAGTGCATAACAGGATCCAGAAGATCTTCAACAACTGATTTATCAAGTTCTGTGTCTTCACCTTCAATAACCAGCTGGATCTTTTTGTTCAGATCACGCTGGAGGTCGCGTACAACGCGAGGGAAACGGCTGAAAATCTGGTTGATAGGAACCATTCGGATTTTCATAACGCCTTCCTGAAGTTCAGAAGCAATGCGTCCAAGAGTCTGTGTATAAGTACGGAACTTACCTGTCATTGCTTTCTGATCTGCATCATATGCATCGAAAACAGTTCCAAGGTCACCGTATTCTTTAATCATTTCTTTGCGAACTTCTGCTACTGTCTGTCCGCTGCGAACTTTTTCAAGATAAGCAGGCAGCTGATCCATAAGACGGCGAACTCTCTCTTTGTAAGAGTTCTGCAGAGATGCAAATACAACATTTTCATTGGCAAGCTGCATTGAAAGCTGGTTGAAAGAAGCCTTTGTAATAACAGTTTCTGAAACCAGATTCAGCAGATAGTCAATACGGCGTGAATCAACACGAAGGATTGATCCCTGTGAAGCACCACCAGTCTGAGCAGGAGCTGCAGCTTTTGGCTTTTCTTCTGCAGGTTTAGCACCTGAAGCTGCAGCCTGAGCGGCTGAAATAACAGGGGCTGCCTTTGGTTCTGGAGCCGGAGCTTCAACAGAAGCTGGTGCTGGTTTTGAAGCGGCAGGAGCTGGAGCAGCTGGAGCAGCTGGAGCAGCTGCGGCAGCTGCAGGAGCAGGAGTTCCACTGAAGTTTTCATCGTTCAACTGGCGGGCATCTGTTAAAAGTGTCACATCACTAAGGAACGACATATCTTCCAGCTGAGCCCCAGAATTCGAAGAGCCGATATAGTAATAAACAAATTCATAGAACTGGTCTTCATACAGTGCATCAAAATCTGGCACTGTCTTCAAAACGTTTCCGGCATTCTTAAGTGCTGCAAATACCTGGATTCCGCCTACAGAGTTCATAGGATTGCTTTCATCAAACTTAACAGCAACACACCAGAGTTTCTGTCCGCTTTCCAAAGCTTCCAGCATTTCACGATATTCAGATTCTTCCATTGGAGGAAATACAATACCTGATGAAGGTGCTGGAGCGGCAGCGACAGGAGCTGGTTTTGGAATTGATGGTCCAACACCACTAGGAGCCTTTGGTTTTGCCTTTGTTTTTCCACCGCCCTCAGGAAGATAAGCATGAAGTTTATTCAAAACTCCAGATGTATCTTCTTCATAAACTGTTCCGTGGCGGCGAGATTCAAGCATTGCCTTGATTACGTCAATTGATGTAAGAAGAATATCAACGACATCTTCATCAACGGAAAGTCTGTCAGAACGGATCTCATCCAGAACATCTTCGACTGAATGTGTGAATGTGGAAAGTTCCATCATTTCAACTGTAGCTGAACCACCCTTAAGAGTATGTGCAGCGCGGAAAATCTCATCGATAGCTTCATGATTGGCAGGATCATTTTCAATGACCAGAACATTGCTTTCCAGCTGTTCTACCTGCTGCTCTGCTTCAGCAAAAAAATCTTTGAGAAGTTCTTCATTATTCGGATCAAGATAATCACTCATACCTAGTATTATATAATGAAATTTAGAGAATTCAAGTGAATTTGGAGAATAAATCTCAAAAACTTCCAATTTCTCTAATAAGCAATTTTAACATATTAGAATTAAGTTTTTTCTATAATATGCCGATAAAGAAATGAGGTAAAATCATGTTTTCAAGAAAATTCAAGAACTTTTTTATTTCGGTTCTTTTATATTTATCTATATTCCCCCTGTTTTCAGAAACTTTTTTCACTGGAATTGCCGGCGGAAAACTAAAAATGACTCCTGAAAAAAAAGATGAAACCACAAAACCTGCAATGACACTTCAGGCATTTTTTTCAGGCCAGATAAACTTTTCGCAGAACGCCTGGAGTCATATGGAATTTTCCATTGACACAAAAAATATTGTTTCAGAAACTCTCTTCGAATCAACCGATGCACTTTTTCAGGTTGATGAACTTTCTGTAATTTTTCGTCAGAACATAGAAACACTCAGCAATTACTTTAGTCTTTTTATGGGAACATATGATCCTATTGGAAGTGATATATTTCTTCAGCGCCAGTTCGGCATTTCACCTATCGCATCAAAGATAACTGAAAGCTGGCTTGGTATGGCAGGTTCACTTCTGTATCCACATTTTGGAGTTGGTGTTTCAGACGTATTAAGATTCAGTTCACCTTATGCTGCAGGATTATACATATACGTAAACCATGAAGACGCAGATTATTTTGTTTTCAACACAGACGCACGATTCGGCGGAACAAAACGATTCTTCACATTCGATATTGCCACAGGAATAGGTGCTCCACTTGCCACAAAAAAATATGAGGATGCAGTTCTTGCTGTCGAAAAAATCAACTGGCACGCAGGTACAACAATGCTTATCGGAAACAATTACACACCTGCCCTTTTTGCACAGGCCGGAGTGTATAATGCTATTTTCCGCTCTACTGAAGAAAATGAATTTAACTGGAACGAATTGTATTTTCTTATTGAACCAAGATTTAATTATAAGGGAACAAAAATACATTTAACTCTTTTCTGTCTTCCACAAAAAACTGTGGACAGTCTTCTTTTCGTTAATGATAAAATGGGATTCAATATGAACATCTTTACAGACATGATGAACACAAGAAACACTGGGTTAGACTTTGGATTGAATACCGCATTTACAATTAAGGAACTTGCACTGGGCGACGTGAAAAGAATTCCAGAAGCACTTTTATCAGGTCAGTTTAATCTTCATATTACACCATACATTTCATCCAATTTTATGAATGGAGAACTTCACTCAATGCTATCTTTCAACTTTATGGAATTTTTCCAGACTGACTGGGGAAAATCTTTACAGCTGAATGTATCATACAAAACTTATTTCTAATTTCTTTTACTATATATAGTAACATCACATTTTTTTCTTTATAATTACCCCTGTTAAGATTAAATCTTTCAGGGGTTTTATTATGGCTAAAATACAGATGAAAAACGCAATTGCCGAACTTGACGGTGATGAAATGACTCGCGTTCTTTGGCAGCTTATTAAAGACAAGCTGATTCTTCCTTTCGTAGACCTTAAAACAGAATACTACGACCTTGGTTTGAAAAACCGCGACAACACAGACGACAAAGTAACTTACGAAAGTGCTGCTGCAATCAAACGTCTTGGCGTTGGTGTAAAATGTGCAACAATCACTTCTAACCAGGCACGCGTTGAAGAATACAACCTTAAACAGCTCACCCCTTCTCCAAACGGAATCATCCGTGCAGAACTTGACGGAACAGTTTTCCGCGAGCCAATCTTTGTAAAAAACGTTCACGGAACAGTTTCATGCTGGGAAAAACCAATCGTTCTTGGTCGTCATGCTTATGGTGACATTTACAAGAACACAGAAATCAAAACACCATGTGCTGGAAAAGCAGAACTCGTTTTCACAGGTGAAGACGGAACAGAAATCCGTAAGCTTATCAAAGATATGCCGGGACCTGGAATTATTCAGGGTATCCACAACCTGGACAAATCAATTGAAAGCTTTGCACGCTGCTGTCTTACATACGCTCTGGACAGAAAAATTTCTGTATGGTTCGGTGCAAAAGATACAATCTCAAAAACATATGACGGAAACTTCAAGGCAATCTTCCAGAAGATTTACGATGAAGAATTCAAGGCAAAATTCGAAGAAGCAGGAATTGAATACTTCTACACTCTCATCGATGATGCTGTAGCACGCGTTATGAGATCTGAAGGTGGATTCATGTGGGCAACAAAAAACTACGACGGTGACGTTATGTCAGACATGATTGCTTCTGCATGTGGTTCACTTGCAATGATGACTTCTGTTCTCGTAAGCCCAGACGGAAACTTCGAATACGAAGCTTCACACGGAACAGTTCAGAAACACTACTACCGCTACCTGAAAGGTGAAAAGACTTCTACAAACCCTGTAGCTACAATCTTTGCATGGACAGGTGCTCTTGCAAAACGCGGTGAACTGGACGGAACTCCAGACCTTGTTGAATTTGCAAAGAAACTTGAAGCCGCAACTCTTGGAACAATCGAAGACGGCTACATGACAGGTGACATCGCCCGCATCGCAAACCCACCAGCAAAAAAGATCTTAAATTCATGGGAATACATTGACGCTATTGCTGAACGTTTAACAAATATGTAACCGGCTGGAAGCGCAAGCTTCCAGGTAAGCAGGCTCTGCCTGCGACGAGTACATTGTTGCAATTGCTGAAAGGCTTGCTAATTCATAATGCATAATTCACAATGCACAATGTAAGTATTAATTAATTGACAATTGATAATGGACAATGGACAATGGACAATGGACAATTGTCCGTTTGTAGAAGTCAGCCTTGAGTCGGGAGGAAAATCTCCCCTTAAAGCTGACTTTTTTTTTTTCGATTTTCAATTCTAACTTTGTAATTGTTTTAATTTTACAGATGCACTTTTTAAAAAATTCTGGACTGTAAGTTCTGTAAGATCTTTTGACGGGCCTTTTATTTTATTCTGGGCAATCAGTCGCTTTGCACAATGAAGAATAACCTTGGCACAGGTATCCGCATCTGCCAGTGCATTATGTGCGTCATATTCAATTCCAAAATATTCTCCAAGGCAAGTAAGCTTGTGACTTTCAAGTTCAGAAAAAATCTTTCGGCTTAAATGAACCGAGTCAAAATATTTGTACATTGGAACGGGAATTTTATAATGCTGAAGCGTTGCCTTTAAGACATTCATATCAAAGCCGGCATTATGAGCAACTAAAGGAAGCTTACCCACAAAATTTTGAATCTGCGGAAAGATCTGATTAAAGGTTGGGGCATCAATCACCTGTTCAATTGTCAGATGGTGAATTGATGTATTAAAAGGGTCGATATACAGAACAGGCGGTTTTATAAGTGAATAAAAAGAATCAGTACGTTCACTCCCCTCATATTTTACAAGCCCTACAGAAACAGCACTGTTTTTATGCTGTGTACCTGTTTCAAAATCTATCGCAACAAAATCCATATTTCAATTATACCAAAAATCAGCGTGAATAAATTTCCTGAACTTCTTTTGTATAACCGCCTGATTTTTCGTAAACAATTAAAGGCGGTTCAATCTTAATCTGGCTCTTCGCGCACTTTACTCCCTCTATCAACACCATCGTAGGTTCCTTATCAACATAAGGATAGCAAAGCCTCATGCGTTTGGGTTCCAGCTTATATTTCATCATTACAGAAATTATTTCTGCAAGCCGGAAAGGTTTATGAATCATATAAAACCTCCCCTGACTTTTCAAAAGTTCAGAAGAAGACCTTACAACATCATCAAGCGTACAAAGAACTTCATGCCGTGCAATTGTTTTTTCATCATTACCGTTTCCTTCCCCATGTCCGGCAATCATATAAGGAGGATTTGAAGTAACAACATCGTAAGTGTTTTTTTCAAAATATCTGCAAGCAGTTTTTATATCCCCTTCCACAATATTTATGCGGTCTTCCAGTTTATTTAGGCACACTGACCTTTTTGCCATGTCGCAAGACTCTGTCTGGATTTCAAGGGCATCAATTTTAAGTGACTGATTTTTTGCAGCAAGAAGAAAAGGAATTATTCCGGTTCCTGTTCCAAGATCGCAAATCTTTTCATTTCGTCCAGTAGATACAAAATCAGAAAGAAGAACTGCGTCTATCCCAAAGCAGAATCTTTTTTCTTCCTGAATAACTTTAAAACCGGAAACTTTTAATGTATCTACCCGTTCAGAAGATTTAATTTCTACGGGCATTCGGAAATTCCTTTTTATAAATCACAATAAAGCAGACAACAAGAACAGCCCAGGTAACAAACCAGGAAACAGGATAAGTTGCCAGAAGAGAAGTCATGTTATGAAATTTTTCCACATAACGGAAACCTGTAAAAATCCATAGTATGCGAAGTCCACAGGCACCGAAAATTGTTACAATCATTGGAAGTACGCTATGTCCTATACCACGAATCATATTTGCCATGCAGTCCATCATTCCGCAAAGACAGTAAAGAGTGCAGACCATTTTAATTCGGATTACCCCCTGAGCAATTACATCAGGGTTAGTTGTATAAATAGAAAGCAGTGCAGGCGAAAAATGCACTACAATATTTCCAAGAATAAGTCCTTCAACAGTAACAAGGGCTTGAGAAATCAAAGGGAGTTTCTTTATTCTGTCAGCCTTACCGGCACCAAGATTCTGTCCTGCAAAAGTCATTGTCCCCTGACTAAATCCATTCATGGAAGTCCATACAAAGCCTTCAATATTTGAGCCGGCCGAATTTCCAGCAATCACTACAGGACCAAAGGAGTTTACAGAACTCTGAATAATTACATTCGAGAAACTGAAAAGAATTCCCTGAACGCCCGCAGGGACACCAATCCGTACTATACGAGAGAAAACTGCATGGTTAATTTTTAAATCCTTAAGACACAAATGAAAATCATCTTTCTCATGAAGAAGAATAATCACAACAACGACAGAAGCAAAAACCTGAGACAGCACTGTGGCTAAAGCGACTCCCGCAACATCCATTTTAAAAGAAATCACAAAAATCAGATTAAGGACAACATTGATTACGCCTGCAATAAGAAGAATAATCAGAGGTCGTTGTGTATCCCCTTTTGCACGAAGCAAAGCACTTCCGAAATTGTAAACCATACTTGCTGTAATACCTGCAAAATAAACTTTCAGATAAAGCTGTGCAAGAGGAAGGACTTCCTCCGGAGAGCCCATCATAAGAAGAATTTTTTTTGCACCGAATATACCGATTATTGTAAGTAAGATTCCTGAAAAAACACTTACAACCATTGAAGTATGTACAGTATCGTGAAGATTTGCCTTGTCACGGGCTCCAAAATAATTTGCAGCCACAACTGTCGTTCCTGTCGCAAGACCTGTAAAAAGGTTTACAAGCATATTTATGAGGCTTGAAGTAGAACCAACTGCTGCAAGAGAATTGTCCCCTGCAAAGCGTCCCACAACCACAATATCCGCTGCATTAAAGAGAAGCTGTAAAATACTTGAAATTATGAGAGGGACCGAAAACGCAATAAGCCTTGCAGCAATCGATCCCTCAGTCATATCAATCTGATTTTTTTTCATAACAACTGATGGTGGTTTCGACAAGCTCAACCACCGGAAAAAATTAGTTCAGTTTAAGATTCTTAAGTCTGTTACAAGCTTCCACAATATTTTCTCTGTGGCCGAATGAACTGAAGCGGATGAAACTTTCGCCGCTTGGTCCGAATCCTGAACCTGGTGTACAAACTACATGACACTGTGAAAGAACCTGGTCAAATACATCCCAGCTTTTCTTTCCAGGGAATTTTGCCCAGACGTATGGAGCATTTCCTGTAAAGTAGATTTCAACGTTTGCTGCCTTGAAGTTGTCTCCTGAAAGAGCTTCTTTAATAAGGCGTCCGTTTTCCAGGTAGTAGTTAATTGTTTCTTCCATTTCTTTAAGACCAGTTTCATCCAAAGCAGCATAACCACCGGCCTGAGCAATATTAGAAGCACCGTTGAACTGAGTGTTGATTTCTCGTTCCCATGCTGTCTGAACTTTGCTTCCGTCTTCAAATTTAAGTTTTTCAGGAACTACACACCAGCCAAGACGTACACCTGTAAATCCTGCAGGTTTTGAGAAGGACTGCATTTCGATTGCAACTTCATCAGCCCCTTCAATTTCATAAATTGTTTTTGGAATAGAAGCATCGCGGATAAATGCAGAATAAGCACCATCGTAAAGAACGATACAGTCATTTTTCTTTGCAAAAGCAACCAGATCTTCAAGATTTTTTCTTGAAGCACAGGCACCAGTCGGATTGTTTGGAGAACAGATATAAATAAGGCTGTCCTTTTTTACAACCGAAAGATCTGGGAAAAAATTGTTTTCAGGAAGACAAGGCATATAAACGATATCTTTGAAACCTATTTCAGTTACAGGCTCTTTTCCACCGGCTCCTGCCATAACTGTCCCGTCAACGTAAACTGGATAAGCAGGATCCTGAACTGCAACGTTTACACCCTTTCCGAACATTGTCTGGAGACGGCCCAGGTCACATTTTGCACCGTCTGAAACGTAAACTTCCGATGCCTTGATTTTACCGTTGTACATAACTTCTGCAATTCTTTCACGAAGTTTTGGCATACCTGCACTGTCGTCCTGATATCCTTCGTAACCTTCTTTTGTTCCCATTGCAGTAATGAAGTCTTTCATGGCTTCAACAATATGAGGTGTTAATGGTTCTGTTGTATTTCCAATACCAAGGCTGATGATTTTTGCATCCGGGTTAGCAGCCTGAAATTCGCGGCGGCGTTTTGCAATTTCCGGGAAAAGATATCCTTTTGCAAGATTTGTATAATTTTCATTACGCTTAATCATTTATAGCTCCTATTTTTCAATTTAAAAATAATATCACTATTAAAAGTCCCTTTCAACGAGAGAACATAAAGTTATAGTTTGCTCAATATAATTAACAGAATTCCGTTTTTTACACTGATATTACAGATTTCATCTCTCCATTCATTACTTTGCCCGAGAGGAAACCTGTTTGAAAGAGTTACATCAAAAACTTCATATTCTGTTCCGCGGATTGTTACTCCTTCGCTTTTATCTGAAAAAGACAAAACAGAAAGGGAACAGTTTTCCTTTTTCCGAAGTTCAATACTTTCATTTTGAATTATAAAAATTTCATTCTCATCATCATAAAGACTGATTTTAACTGGATTTTCTATTTCATATTCCCCATTTCCGCCAGTTTTTGCAAAGACCATTGCCTGAACATTGGAAAGAAAGTGATCAGCTCTGCCTCCGCCTGCACAGGTAATGGAAATTTTTCTAAAACCATTTTTCAATGCATAACGAACTGCATAAATCAAATCTGTATCATCTTTATGAGAAGGAAGAACATCTACGCCAAAAGGAATTGTTTTTTCTTCAGGTATTTCCAGGCTACAGGAATCAAAATCACCGCATAAAAAATCTATGGGAACATTTTGTTTTACACAGTATTCATATCCCTTATCACAGGCAATAACAAAGACATTCTCAAATCCATGGAAAAATTTCAAATCAATTTTATTTTCTTTTCCACCTGCAACAAGAAGACATTCGTTTTTCATATCTGTGTTTTTATTTTTTTGCCGTATTTTCCCGGTAAGTGCTTCAGGCATTACCAGGATTTTTTACAAAACTGATGAAGCACCAAATTCCGGATATCCAAAAGTAATCTGAAGATTTCCATTCAAAACACGAAGCTCATCAAGAAATGCTTTTTCATCAATATCTTCCATTGGAACTACTTCATATGTAAGCTGAAAAAGAGTTCCCATATTTGTTGTCTTTACTACGAGCATCTTATAATCAATAAGGTATTTTTTGAAAACTTCATCAAAAACCCCTTTAAGATTCAGATTTTCCGGTACATTAATTTTTAACAGTTTAATTTCTCTCCCAAATTTGTGAGACTCCAAACGACTGAAAACCACAAAAACAATACCAAGAAGAACAACAAGTACGAATCCAGTTAAGAAACAATTCATTCCTACAGCAAGTCCTGTTGCCATGGCCAGGAAAACATAAAAAATGTCGCGGGAATCACCTGGAAAACTGCGGAAACGAACCAATGCGAAAATTCCAGCAATTGAAACTGCCTTTGCCATATTACTTCCAACCATTGTAACAACTACACTGATAACTGCAGGTAAAACAATCATAGTGATAATAAAATTCTGTGAAGGCCGTTTTCTATTGTCACTAAGCCAGTAAGACAATGCTGAAAGCGCACCCAGAAAAAGCCCTGCAAATATATGAATTACTGAAGGGAGAAAAAGAACATCTTTTGTAAAAATATTTGTCATTATTTTTTTCCTTAATATTTTATTCTATCATTTTTTTCTATTCAAAACAAATCGCTTATACTCAGTTCCATACTTCGAGAAAGAACATGAATATATTCTATTTTCCGAAAGGAAATGTGAAAACCACAAAGGGAAAGTTTTACTGGCTTTTGCTTCCATCAGCCACATTCCTTCTTCTAAGAGCTGTTCTCCATAAATATCACTGTCCAGCCTTAAATCACTGCGACGAGTCTGGATATTTGTATCCACTGTCATACGAAAATCATCATCCTCTTTTTCAAAAAAAGCAAATCTATCATAAGAAATAAAAGCTTTTGGTACGGCATGATAAAGGCTCTGGGCATATTTTATTTCTTCCATAACCTGGCGATTCATTTTTGGGTTATCAGGAACAACCCCATCAAAAAGATATGAATATGCTTCTTCAAGAGTCATAGACGTTCGCCGTTTATTTACAAGACCTTTATACTTCTTTTTTATTTCTAAAAACACACACCCATTAAGAGGGGTTTTCCCATAACTTCTTAATCTCAGTTTTTCCTTATAAACTGGTTTTTCGAGAGAAGTACAAATCAAATCATCATTTTCAGTATCCAGATAAAGGTTACAGATTGAATAAGTTTTTCCATTCTTATTATAAGGATCTGAATTCATATAGTCAGGAACAATCTTTAGGAGTTTTTGAAACTGTTCTGTAGTAAGCAGATATTTCACTTCATAACGATTAAAAACTTCAAGTGCCATATTATTTATCCGAAACCTTTACTTTCCACACTACAGGAAAAGAAAAACCTGTCAGCCCCAAATTCGAAAAACTAAGTCTCACTCCCCCTTTAAGAGTTCCTGCTGATTTCGAAATTTTATACTTACCCCCCACATAGATTTCATTTTCCATACTGGAAGAATCGTGTATAAACAAGCAAATATTTCCATTTGTTTCCAATGTCAAATTATCTAACAGTTTATAATTTATACGTAAAGCAGAATATAATGGAATTACACTATCCTCATAATGTTCAACGGCTCCCGATTTCTTCAAGTATGAATTATCAAAACCGGAAATGAAGTCTGCAAAAATTCCAAAATTAGAGTCTTTATTCTCATACCCTGCTGAAGTCATAAAAGCATTACGACTTTTAAAATAATCCCGATAATTATGTATAAAACCAAGATTAAAGAAAAATCCCTCAAAAACTTTTGTACCGGCGTAAATGCCATACCTGAACGCAGGTGTTTTAATATTCTGAAATACAAAACCTAAAGAAAAAATGCCCGAATATTCATATTCAAGACCAGCGTTATAAAAAACAGATTTTTCCTCCACTGCTTTTTCAGAATCATTTTCTCCCCAGTTTTCAGGATCCACAGAAAAAGCTCCACGAATTTCCCCTGCGTTACCCAAAGGTAAGATCCCATAAATAGAAGCTCCACTTTTCAAAAGCCGCCCTGTTTTCGGACTGTCATCAGAAGCTCCAAGCCAGGCACCTTTTAATGAATATTTCTGGAAAAAGGAATTCCCCGCACCAAATCCTATGAATTCACCAGGAAAACACATACCGTATCCTCGAATAGAAAAATCAAGGAAAAAATCTTTGTTCCAGATAAGATTCATATCTGAACGGATTCTTGAATCAATTTTTTCCGATTTTACATCCACCTGAAAACGGTCAGAAATAACAGGATTGGTACAATAACCAATATAGTTTCCGTTTTTATCAGAAACCTTTACAAAATTGAAAATATCCCCGCTTCCGGTTTCTCTTTTATCACCGCCCAAAATATTAGTAACTGATATTTTCTGAGCAAACAGAAACACAGAACAAAAAAACAATGCGAAACTAACAAATCTTTTTTTCATAAAATTCATTTTATCATTATTTGACCTTTTTTTATATATTTTTATTTTTCTTTACACTTTTCCCTTCATTTTATCTAAAAAAAAGGGAGGATTTTTTCAAATGAAAAAA
>JAHBAD010000123.1 GCA_018385395.1 Treponema sp. | reverse complement strand
AATTTCTTCATATACAAAAACTGTTGAAATAAAAATTGGAACAAAGCCAGTACTTATCGGAGAACGAATTAACCCGACAGGAAAGAAAAAGTTTAAGGAAGCTTTGCGTAATAATGACATTCCTTATATCATTCAGCAGGGACTAGAACAGACAAGTGCCGGAAGCCATGTTCTTGATGTAAACGTGGGACTTCCTGAAATTGACGAAAAAGAAATGATGGTTCGTGTAATGAGCGAACTTCAGAGCGTTTCTGATATTCCTCTCCAGATTGATACTTCATCTCCTGATGTTATGGAAGCAGCTCTCCGCCGTTATAACGGCAAGGCGCTGGTGAACTCTGTAAACGGAAAACGTGAAGTAATGGATGCTGTTTTCCCTCTTGTAAAAAAATATGGTGGTGTAGTAGTTGCCCTGACACTGGACGAAAGCGGCATTCCTGAAACCAGTGCCGGCCGCATGAAGATTGTAAACAAAATCCTTAAGCGTGCTGAATATTACGGCATTTCAAAAAAGAATATTCTTATTGATGCACTTACAATGTCTGTCAGCTCTGATACAAATGCTGCCCTTGCAACTCTTGAAACTGTAAAACAGGTTACAGCTATGGGAGTGGGAACAGTTCTTGGCGTTTCGAATATTTCATTCGGGCTTCCAAACCGTGAATTTGTAACAGGTGCTTTCTTTACGCTTGCCATGGAAAACGGACTTACTTCGGCAATTATCAATCCTCTGGCTCTGGAAATCAAGAAGGCATATCATTCTTTCTGTCTTCTTAAAGGCTACGATAAAGACTGTCTTGAATATATCGATTTTGCACAGAAGGTTACAGTTGCCGCCCCTGTGACTGGAACTGCATCGGCAACTTCGGGAAGCGGGGGCGCCGGTGTTTCCGGTTCGGGTTCATCCAGTCTTTCTGCAGGAAGCCAAGCTGGTTCGGATAGTGTTCATCCATTAAGTAATGCTGTTATCCGCGGCTTAAAAGATGATGCTGCCCGCATTACATCAGAACTTTTGCAGAATGAAGAAGCTGTAAAAATTATAAACGATTACCTTATTCCCGGCCTTGATGTGGTTGGAAAAGGCTTTGAAAAGAAAACAGTTTTTCTTCCTCAGCTTTTAATGTCTGCCGAAGCTGCCAAGTCTGCTTTTGAAGTGATAAAGGAATATCTTTCACGGACAGGAAAAAAAGGAACACCTAAAGGAAAAGTGATTGTAGCAACTGTTCATGGTGACATTCACGATATCGGAAAGAACATAGTAAAAGTTCTTCTTGAAAATTATGACTTTGAAGTTATCGATTTAGGAAAAGATGTTCCTGCAGAAAAAATTGTTGAAAGGGCTATAAAAGATAATGTTCCTTTAGTCGGCCTTTCGGCACTTATGACAACAACAGTTCCTGCCATGAAGGAGACAATTGAACTGCTTCATAAAAAAGCTCCGGGTGTTAAGACTGTTGTAGGCGGTGCAGTTCTTACTCAGGAATACGCCCATATGATTGGTGCTGATAAATACGCCAAAGATGCTCTTGATACTGTGCATTATGCACAGGAAGTTTTTGGAGTAAAGTAGGAAACTTTTTTAGTTTTTTGTTATAATTCTAGCAATTTAACCGGCATTTCAATGGAACCGTGTGAAAATCACGGGCTGGGTGCGCAACTGTAAAAACCAGCAGAATATCTGCGGGAAGAAAACTGGTCAAAAGACCGGTCACTGCAAAAGCGGGAAGACGTTTTCTTCTGGTTTAAGTCAGGAAACTTTGGTGCCGATTGTGGATTTTCTATTTTCAGAAAATCCCGTGCGTTCCGTATGGAGGCGCAATCAATTTTGGGAATCTACGCAGGCCCTGGATTCCGGAGTATATATGTTTATCAAAAAATCTTCTCTTGGTCGTGCTTCCCTTCTGACTGCACTGGTGTCGTTTCTTTCATTAGGATTTATTTCTTGTCAGCCTGAAACTGAAATCCATTATGTTGAAAAAGAAGTCGAAAAGCTTGTTGATAAGGAAGTTTATGTTCCTGTATTTGTAAATTACCTTACAGAAAATGATCCGATTTGTGGGAAATTCGATTTTATCTCTGAATGGGGTGGACTTGCGCTTAAAGCCGAACCTGATTTTGCATATGCAATGTGTGCTTCTGGTACTAGAGTTCAGGAGTCTGGTGAGAATGTTGCCACTGTCACAGGTTATGCCGGACCAGAATATTATAAAAGAGATTCAGCTATTTATGTTGTCTACAATAAATTTGATGATAGCGAAGCTGCAGATATACATTCAGGCGTTATTATTTTTAAAGCAAATACTTCTGATTATGGATTCCCTAAGGCTGGATGTTATTACGGTGTAAAATTCCAGTTCCTGACAGAAGGAAAAAAAGTACCTGAAAAACGTACAAAAGCAACAGTTTATACAAATGATCTTCTCATAGAAGGTGGATCAAATTCTGATGATGTACTTACTTATGACGGTTATGCAGCTTCTTCTTATTCTGAAGGTGGCTATAACACAGTAACTGACCTTGCAACTGCTGTAGAAATGTTTGCATTTGATAATACAGCATATTTTTCAAACGACAGCTGGAATTTGGAATCTTCCGGTGCAACTCGAAAAGTTGAATAGGCTTTCTTCCACGGTTTTATAATTCTCAATTGTCCATTATCAATTGTCAATTTAGCTCGTGAATTATAAACTTATGTCTTTCCCGAAGCAGATATTACTTTTAATCATTTTTCTCACTTTGAAACTTCCGCTTTCTGCTTCGGAAATTTCTCTTCCCCATTTAATCACTTATGTTGACTCTTCTTCTGACTCGGTAGAAATCATTTTGTCAGAAAAAGAACTTAAAAATTTTTCTTCTACAGAAGAAGCTCTGGAAAGTGCTGGTATTTCTTTTAAAGAATCAAATCAGGAACTTACTTTTCACGGATTTTGGAATTCCAGTATTAAAGTTTATGTAAACGACATTCTTATGAATGACCCGAACACGGGAAAATTCGACTTTTCATCTTTAGATATAAACTCAGTACGTTCAATAAAAGTGGATCCTGTTACTACAGACGGTGCGGTCTCAGTCTATATCGAAACATTTTATGCCGATTACACAAAGAAAACATTCTCTGCTGGCGGTTACAGTCAGTCTTATTTTTCATTTTATAATGTTTCACCAAATGATGCCTGGCGGCTTTATGGTTCTGTAAATCTCCCTTTGATTTTTAAAGATGATTCATCTCTTATAATTCAGGAAAATATTTCTTGCGGTTATGATGCAAATCATTTTGGTTTTGCGTCCAAAGATTCATCATATGCTCCTTCTTTTTCAGATTCTTACAAAGCCTGGAAATGGCGTTATGGAGGATGGGAAAGAAAACTTGTGAACAATTCTTTTTCTGCTGTTTATTCTTACAGTGGTCTTCAAGGTTCTACTTTTGGTTTTACAAATTTTGTTTCATGGAATGATCAGAATTGTGGTCGTAAGGATGGAAAATATTACAGCTATGAAAAACAGAAAGATTTGTATTCAACCTTTGCGTTTCCGGTTTTCATTCCCAAAAAAGATTTCCGCTTAAAACTGACGCCTGCATATAAAATTTCAAATCTTGATTATTCAAAAAAGGCAGCTTTTTCAAATGTTCATGATCAGTATTTTATTCAGAGTATTTCACTTTCGGAAGAAAGTACGATTATGGATTTTCTGAATATAGATTCAAAAGTAAATTATGATTTCTGTAAAGGGAACAGTCTTTTTGATTTTTTTCTGAATCCTGGTGCGTCTTTGAATTTTGCAGGTTTTGATTTTTCTCTTTATTTACCGTTAGATTTTTTTGCCACAAAAAATGAAGGCATTCCTTCAGTAAAATCTCAGTTTGATTTTCTATATTCTGCGGAAATCAAAAAGACATTCAGTTTAGGGGAAGAAAACAAATTATCATTCTTTCTGAATGCTTCAAGGAATATTACAAATCCTGTTTTTCAGCAGCTTTATTATGATGGTGGTGGGGGAGCAGGTAACCCTGATTTAATACCAGAGTGTTCTTTCTCGTTTTATACCGGTGGAGACTGGAAAGGAAAAGTTGAGGCTTCTATAAAACCTTTTTTGATTTTTTATAAAGACAAAATAGGATGGGTACCTGGAAACGGAAATAACTGGAGACCAGAAAATTCAGGCTCATCAACAAACTATGGATTCGACTTTAGTTTTGACTCTGCAGAACTTTTTTCTTTTCTGAAGCTGAAATCAAATTATTCCTTGTGTCACGCAGTCCTTACGACAAATGAATCTGTTTATGGAAAACAGATTATGTATACTCCGGTTCACACGTTGAATTCAGTTCTGGAGTTTAATCCGCTGGAACTTTTAAAAGTTTCCTTTATTTACAATTTTACTTCAAAAAAATATACCTCAAATGATAATACAGATTTTGTTCCGTCCCAGCATTACGTAGATGTAAAATTTGATTTTAAAATAAAAAGAGCAGGTTTTTACCTGCTCTGGAAAAATCTTCTGGATTTTAAATACACTGAAGTTTCAAATTATCCCGGCCCGGGAGCCAGTGTGACTCTGGGCGGATCCTTCACTTATTAGGTTTTATTCTTTGTGTGAAGCGTGGAAGTTCAGTGCTGAAACAACGGCTGCAATACCGGCGCGTCCAACGTTTGAAGATTTACCTACCCCCCAAACCTGACTTCCGTCTTCAATAGTAATGTTTACATAAGCAATAGCTTTTGTATCAGAACCTTCACCAATAGAATGTTCGTGGAAACTTGTAATGTTGAAAGCTGGGCAAGGAGTCTGTTTCATTGCAGTTACGAAAGCGTCCAGAGGTCCGTTCCCTTTTGAAGCAACAGCAATTTTTGTTCCTTCCCATTCTACTGTTGCAATAAGTGCTACCTGTTCCTGATCTTCTTCTAAGCCACGTTCGCCTTCCAGATGTCGTTCAGAGATTTCAAGAACGTTAAGCGGGCTCTTTGTTTTGAGCCATGTTTTTTCGAATGTGTCGTAAACTTCTGTTGGAGCAAGTTCACGCTGAGCACCATCGGCAACGGCCTGAACAACAGCTCCGATTGCAGGGTGCATTGATTTTGGTGCGATGATTCCATAGTTTTTTTCAAGAATGTATGCGGCTCCACCTTTCCCACTCTGGCTGTTGATGCGGATAATTCCTTCGTACTGGCGGCCAATGTCATGTGGATCGATTGGAAGATACGTAACATCCCAGAGTGCATTTTCTTCCATTTTTGTACGGGCTGCCAGAGCCTTGCGGATTGCGTCCTGGTGACTTCCAGAGAAAGCGGTAAATACCAGTTCTCCGGCGTATGGCAGGCGAGGAGGAATTTCCATTCCTGTAACGCGTGTATAAACTTCTGCAATCTGTTGGATATGTGTAAAGTCCAGTTCAGGATCGATTCCCTGTGTGAACATATTCAGTGCAACAGTAACGATGTCCAGGTTACCGGTTCTTTCACCATTTCCAAAGAGACAGCCTTCAACGCGGTCAGCACCGGCTAAAAGTCCCAGTTCACACTGAGCAACGCCTTCACCGCGGTCATTGTGGTTGTGCAGGGAAATGATTACGTTTTCACGGTCAGAAATGTGCTGACAGAAATATTCAATCTGGTCTGCAAACTGGTTTGGCAGTGCACATTCAACAGTTGTCGGCAGGTTCAGAATTATTTTGTTGTCAGGAGTTGTTCCCCATGCTTCTTTTACAGCTTCACAAACTTCCAGGGCGTAGTCTATTTCTGTTGTTGAAAAACTTTCAGGAGAGTATTCCAGCTGGATTTTCAAATCGCCTGCTTCTTTGATACAGTCCTTTACACATTTGATTCCGTCAATAGCGATCTGTTTGATTTCATCTTTTGACTTGTTGAAAGTATATTTTCTCTGTGAAGGAGAAGTTGAATTATAAAGATGGAAGATAGCGTGCTTCAAACCTTTGAGCGATTCGAAGGTACGTTTTACAAGATGTTCGCGTGCCTGACACAGAACCTGAAGCGTTACGTCCTCCGGAACATGATTTTCTTCAATAAGGCGGCGCATAAAGTTGAACTCTGTATCTGATGCAGAAGGAAAGCCTACTTCGATTTCTTTAAATCCTATTTTTACAAGAAGATCAAAGAATTCCAGTTTCTGTTCAACACTCATTGGATTGATGAGGGCCTGGTTTCCATCACGAAGATCTACAGAACACCATTCAGGTGCCTTTGTAATAACATTGTCTGGCCATGTACGGTTTTTGATTCCGACCGGTTCAAAAGGTTTGTACTTTCCATTAACTTTCATATGTTTTTCTCCTTTTTTATAAACAGTTTTGATGAAAAAAAAAGACCCGTCATTGGCGACAGGTCTATAATTACTAATTCAATAATGAATATGCCACTACCAATCGCACTTTGCCGGATGAGAACCTTTAAGTAGAAGTAGAAGCATTGCTTTCATATGTATCTAATATCCTCTTTTTTTACCCGATTGTCAACCCGTCAAAGATTGTCTTCAGACGTTTTACGAAATCTTCTGTAGTCTTTTTGAATTCTATAAGGAAGTCATTTTCATCCATAGGACCAAGAACATTTTCCATTTCTCTTCCAGAAGAATAAACCATCTGACGGTAATAATCGGTGTAGTCTTTTTCACGTGATTTATATGAAGCGTCATACATTTCCTGAGTAATAATTGTTACGTCTTCAATAATATTGTTGTAAAGATAATTCGAGAAATTTTCGATTGGTCTTGAGTAAAGTTTTTCAAGAAGATAAACCGAATAGCGTACTTTGTAGCTTTCGTATTCGTCCTGGCAATGATCATAGAATGCGTGAACTTTTTCCCATGAGTCAATTTCGCCTGATTTGATTTTTGAGAAAAGTTCCAGACGTTTTTCTTTTGGAATAATCTGGCCTCCGATATTTTCCCATTCTGTGTAGAGCGGGATTTTTCGGATTTTCTTCAATACATCAAGTGAAAGGGATGTAATATGTTCTTTTTCGAAATATTCCAGGAGTGTACGGGTTGCAAAATACTTGATGATTTTGCGGTACATTTTATATGCACGTACAGGCTTGAAAATTGTTGCACCATATTTTTTCTGACAAATGTCATCACGGAGAGTGTAGTTTGAATGCTCGTTATGGTGCATAAAATCTTTTGCGGCCTGATACATTTCTGCAGGATTCTTTGCTTTTGCTGCTTTATCTGCGTCAAGTTTTGGAAGAATTTCTGCTGTAAGTCCAATAAGGCGGTCAATAGCATTCATGATTTCTTCCATTGTATCAGGTGCATAAGGATCAGTTTCGATATGCTGGATTTTTACCTTGCGTTTGTCACGTTTTTTGAATTTTGAATTGTTACGGGCAATGGCAAACATGTCATACATAAACCAGAATGCCGGAATGATGTGAACACTGCAGTCCCCGTTTAGTCCAGGTGCAACCAGTGCAAAAGGGTAAGGAATATCAAGTTCGTGCTGATAGCTTCCTTTGCTGACAAGAGTAAAACTTGCAAAACGAGAGTTATGTTTGAAGTCGGAACAAAGTCCCGGCCAGAATCCGCGTTTTGCGAAAATTTCACCGTCAGGGGAACGGGAGTTATGGTTACTTCCAACAGTGGCGCCTGAAGCAATATTGCTCTGTCCCTGGCAGGTTGTTGCAATAAGGAATGAAGAGTTGTGATGCTGTTCATGGAATGGGAAAATCAGGTTGTTTAAGATTTCACAGCATGAAACAGTAGAGTTGTCACCAAGAACAGAGTTTAAAAGACGAACTCCGTATTTTACATGACAGTTTCTTCCTATTACAAAACGGATTGCAACAGCCTGATAGAATACATGGGAGTCGTATCCAAGAATTCCATTTACCATGATTACACCTTCACCAATCTGACTTGGTTCTTCTTCAGAAGAAAGCATGGTGAAGTTTTTAAGTTTAAGGGCACCTTTAATGTATGCGGCTTTTCCGATTTTTGCGTCTTTTATAATTCCTGTGTTTTTGATTACCGAATCATCATCAACAAAACCATAGGTGTTCAGTTTGCCGTCATTGTCTTTTTCTACCATTCGTTTGAATGCTTCAAGGACTTCTTTGTCCTCACGGTAGTGACTCCATAAATAGGCGTCAGCAGGAATCATGCTTTCAAAAGGAAGAACTGCACGACCATCATTTTCATTTGCTACGCCAATCCATACGCGGTGGCTTTCTGGTTCGCCTTCTTTCAGAATTCCGTTTCCGAATTTTGCATGATTTGTACAGCACATTTCCTGTATGTTAAAAAGCATAACGCGGTTACCGAAGCGATAGTTATCCAGGTATGAAATATTTTTGAATGCACAGTCATCACCTGTAACAACGTTTCTGAGCATGGAACGGTAAATGCCGGTTTCAAGAATCAGATCGTGATATTGAAGCTTTGCCGGCTTCAGTTTTCCAAGAATGATATATCCGTCAAAAAAATTACTTTTTATAAGTGACGGGTCAAAGCCGTCTGGAGAATCATCAACATAAAAATTCTGCCAGGCAGGGTCTGTATTCTTATTCGAGTTGCTCTGCAGAATCAGGATTTCATTTAGATTCAGATGTCGTTTTCCTACCAGAAGCTCTTGAGGAACTGTTATGTTCGGTCTGACTGTTTCCGGATAAATAACTTTGTTCATATGTTTCTATTTTAATGGAAGCATATGAATAAAGCAATGAAGATAATTTTTAGGAATACTTAAGGA
>JAHBAD010000101.1 GCA_018385395.1 Treponema sp. | reverse complement strand
CTATAATAGAATAATGTTTGAAAAAGTTGGAAGAGCAGTTATTACAAAATTATCAGGCTTACCTTATGTATTCGGCTTTATTGGCCGCGTTCTTTCAAGCTCTTTCTTTTTCCTTTCCCGCGAAAAAGCTGCCAGAAAAATCCTTATTATGCAGCTGCTTTTCACTTTCATAGAAGCTCTTTCCCTTGTGGCCGTTCTTTCCCTGGCACTTGGAAGCGGTCTCTATCTTGTGGGAAATTCCTTTCTGCTTTCTATCGGGCAGTCTTCCTTAATTTATCAGATTCTTGTTCTTATAATGACCCGTGAACTTGGACCTCTTCTTGTTGCCTTTGTGGTAACTGCCCGCTCGGCAACAGCCATTGCAACAGAAATTGGCGGCATGGTGACAAGCCATCAGATTGAAAGTTATGTTTCTTTCGGTATTGATCCTATTGGACATCTGGCAGCCCCACGTTTTCTTGGGGTTACTCTTTCAGTATTTTTCCTGAATCTTTATTTCTCTTTCTGTGGAATTCTCGGGCCTTATGTTGTTGCTCGTTTTGTTGATCCAACTGGTTCTGCCGATTATTTCCAGATGCTTTTTCAGGCTCTTTCAATCCAGACAATCCTTCTTTCTATTTCAAAGAGTCTTGTCTTTGGCATGATTATTTCTTTGTGTTCTACTTATGCAGGTTTTGCAGTAATCCGTGCATCTACAGAAATTCCTGTTGCGGGAATAAAGGCTGTAGGGAATTCCTTTTTATTCATTATTCTGGCAGATGTTTTGTTTATTGTTCTGCCTTTTATTGTGTGACGGGAGACTGAAAAATGGCTTTGTTTGATGTACAGAATATCGGCTTTGCACAGAATGGAAAAATAATTATAGAGGATGTAAACCTTTCAATCGAAAAGGGTACTGTTACAGGTTTTCTTGGAAAATCGGGATGTGGAAAAACAACTCTTATCAAACTGATTTCAGGCATTCTGGTTCCTACGACCGGAAAATCATTTTTTGAAGGCAATGATATTCAGACTATGAACAAGGTAAAAAATCTTGATTTCAGACGCCGCTGCAGTTTTATTTTTCAGGATGCTGCTTTGTGGGCAAATCAGGACATTATGCAGAATCTGATTCTGCCTTTGAAAATCCATTTTCCGAAAATGCCTTTGGAGCAGATGAAAATGGAAGTAGAGCTTGCATGTGAGAAAGTAAATTTTACACGTGCTTTGAACCTGCGCCCTGCGGACCTTTCTGCAGGTGAACAGAAGAAAGTGGCTTTTGCCCGTGCCATGATAACGAAGCCTGAAATCATTTTCCTTGATGAAATAACTGCAGCTCTGGACATTGCTTCAAGCGATCTGATTATGGGACTCCTGAAGGAATTTGTTGATGCAGGAAACACTATGGTTTATGTAAGCCACAGTAATGACTTTATTAAGAATTTTCAGGGGACCCTTCACATTATCGAAGAAGGAAAATTACAGTCAAGCCGAAAGGCGGGAAGAACTGATATCGATAAACTTATGGATAAAATTGACGGAGAGGATGGAGCCAAAGAATGAAATTTAAGATTCGTTATGCAGACCAGATTGTAGGATTTTTCTCGATTTTTGCACTTTTAGTTTTGATGGTGCTTGTTTTTGCTTTGGGAGCCCGACAGAACTGGTTTGTCCGTAAGAATGTTTATTACACCCGTTTTGAAAGCGGTTCTTCTATAAAAGCCGGAATGGATATTACTTATAAAGGCTTCGGTATTGGAAAAATAAAAAGCATCAGTCTTGAAAACGATCAGGTAATGGTAGAGTTTTATATTCTTGATGATTACATGGATTACGTTAAGGAATATTCGCTTCTGGAATTCAGTTCAAATATTCTGGGGCTTGGAACTTCCTTTGTGTGGCATCCGGGAAACGGGCAGGGATTTATTGAGCCGGGCTCTGAAGTATACCGCTATGATTCCCGTGAAGGTATGAAAATCCGCGAAAAGGGGCTGGTTGCAAGTGATAAGGGCGGAGATTCAATAACTGCCATTATCGATAAAGTGGAACCGCTTCTTGATACGATTACAAAACTGCTTCGTGACCTTGATGAAGGCATTACAGGAAACGTTAGTCAGGGACATAACGGGGATGTCCGAAAAAATGAACTTGCCGAAATGATGCAGCATATAAAAGGTATTACGGCAAATGTGGAAGTGCTTACAAAAGATATTACTTCACTGACAGGAAAGCTTGGCGGAGACGCAGGTGCTGTAGCGGCACTTCTTGGTGATGATGTATGGAAATCAATTGAAGAAATTCTTGTAAGCTTAAATGATCTTCTTACTATGGTTGGCGGACTTGGTAATCAGGCAGGAACACTTATTGAAAATACAACACCTCAGCTTGATTCAACTCTCAGCCAGATTGATATGCTTCTGCTTCAGCTTCAGGACGTTCTGACCGGGGTTAAAAATAATCCACTTATCAGAAAAGGCGTTCCTGACAGAAGCCAGGAAACAAGTGCTACACCCAATTTGAGAAGCGAAGAGTTTTAGTTGAATAGATAATTGATAATAGACATTTGATAATTGATAATGCAGGAAAGCGGTATGAGTGTGAAAAATGGTATTGGTTTGTGTGTGAAGTTTTTGTGTTTTATGATGTTTGTAGTTTTTACCGGGTGTTCGTCGGCTCCAAAACGACAGATGGTTTATACTGATATTTCACAGCACGCTTATGATAATTATGAAAAGGCAAACGGTGCTATTATTCGTGGAGATTATGAAAAAGCCGGAAAGTATCTTGAAGATGCTTACGCACAGGCAGTTTCTATCGATAAAAATGATTTGATCTGTAAAATCCTTCTTTCGGGGCTTTCCTATAGAATTCAAAATCCTGTTGTGGATCTTTCTGAAAAATCATTTGCTCTTCCTTCTTACATCGATAATTTGTTGTCTGATGCAAAAGTGGCCGCTTCTCTTTCAGATGATAAAATCCGTCCCACACTTGAATCGGTAATACGGGTTTATGAATGCCGCGCAGATCTTTTTAAGGCACAGAACGACCAGTATTCTGCAACAAATTCCGAAATCCAGAAAAAGCTTGATGCTGAAATTATAAATCTTTCAAAAGAACCTTATTATCTTGCCTTCCTTTACAGAACAAAAGGGGACTGGTCAAACTTCCTTATGAATTACCAGGCTGCCGCAGAGGCTTATAAAAATGCCGCAGAAATTCATACAAAGAACCGCTACCTTTTTGAGATTGCCTACGACTGGTACCTTTGTGCTGCAGCTTATTCAAAAGACGGAAACAAGCAGGCCGCTATGGATGCCATCGGCAATGCACTTAAATATGATAAGGATGCAGAAAATGTGTCCGGCATTGCACAGGATTATATGGCTGCGGCAAATATCCTTGCAAAGAAAAATCCCACATCAGAAGAATTAAAAAAGGCAGTTTTCTATGCTGAGCGGGCAGCTTCCATTTATAGAAGTGCGGGAATGAGCCAGAAAGCAGATGACTGCATTGCATGGATAACTGAAAATAAGTAGAATAATCATTATTTTTCATATCATTTTATTCAGGGGCTCTTATGTCACGCGAAAAAATCGTTGTTCTTGATTTTGGAAGCCAGTATGCTCACCTTATTGCAAAGCGTTTCCGCATGCTTGGTTTTTATTCTGAAATTGCACTTCCTTCAACTTCTCTTGAAGTTTTTGAAAATGCAAAAGGTATCGTTTTTTCGGGAGGACCTTCAAGTGTTTACGATGAAAAGGTTCCTGAATTTAACGAAGAAATTCTGAATCTTGATATTCCTATTCTTGGTCTCTGCTATGGCCACCAGCTTATGTCTAAATGTTACGGTGGAAATGTTGGGAAGGGTGATGTGGGAGAATTCGGATTCGCTACTTTGAATCTTAATCCTGAAGTTGAATCTCCACTTTTTAAAGGAATTGATTTTTCTAACGGACAGCAGGTTTGGATGAGCCATCAGGATGCTGTTCTTGAACCTGGTGAAGGTTTTGAAGTTGCCGGTTCAACAAAAGACTGTAAAAATGCTGCTCTTCAGAATCTTTCTAAAAAGAGATTCTCTCTTCAGTGCCATTGTGAAGTAAAAGACACTCCTTGCGGAAATCAGATTTTCCAGAACTTTGCAGAGTATTGCGGAATGAAAGTTAACTGGGACCAGGATAAAGTTCTTGCAACAATTCTTGAAGGAATCAAATCTGATGCTCACAAGGCTGACGGCGACAAGAATGTTCTTCTGTTTTTGTCTGGCGGTGTAGATTCAACAATCGCATTTGCACTTCTGAATAAAGCTTTGGGTCAGGACAGAGTTCTTGGTCTTCATATCGATAACGGCTTTATGAGAAAAAATGAAAGTCAAAAAGTTGCAGACGCTTACCGTAAATTCGGATTCAATAACTTTATCGTAGAAGATGCTTCAGAAAGCTTCCTTAAAGCCATTTCGGGCCTAACTGATCCTCAGAAAAAACGTATGGCTGTTGGAGAAAACTTCATTACAGTTCGTGACGCCGTTGTAAAGGCACAGAAACTTGATGAATCAAAATGGATGCTGGCACAGGGAACTCTCTATCCGGATATCATTGAATCGGGCGGAACAAAAAACAGTCACACAATCAAAACTCATCATAACCGTGTTGAAGGAATTCAGAAGCTTATTGAACAGGGCATGATTATTGAACCTTTGAAAGATCTTTATAAAGACGAAGTTCGTGCTATCGGGAAAAAGCTTGGACTTTCAGATGATCTTGTTATGCGTCATCCTTTCCCGGGACCTGGACTTTCAATCAATGTTCTCTGTTCAGAAGGGGTTCAGTCAGAAAAAGACCTTGAAGAACTTCCAAAGGCACAGAAAGAAATTCAGGAAATGAAGATTACAGAATTCTGTGAACACTGTATGGCAGGTCTTGTTCGTTCTGTTCTTCCTGTACGTTCAGTTGGTGTTCAGGGAGATTTCCGTACTTATCGTTTCCCAGCGGTTCTTGCATTCGAACAGGATGAAAATGGATTCTGCCATGTTCCAAAAAAGTGGGACAAAGTTGAAGCCTGTTCAAGTAACATTACAAACTCTTCAACATATCTGAATAGAACTTTGATAAAACTCTGGCAGAAACCTGGCGTAAAAGATGAAGACATGAAACTTCAGAAAGGCTACTGTACAAAAGACAGACTGGACCAGCTTCGTGAAGCCGACAACATTGTTCTTACTAATCTTCATGAATCAGGATGGTATGATAAAATCTTCCAGCACCTGACAATTACTCTTCCTTATGCAACTAGTGCAGACCGTACAAGTTTTGTTCTGCGTCCTGTATGTTCAGAAGACGTTATGACAGCCCGCTTTGCTCCGCTTCCTCTTGATTTGCTTGATAAAATTGTTCACGAAATTGCAGCTCTTCCATTTGTAGATGCACTTTATTTTGATGCAACAAATAAGCCGCCTGCAACTTTCGGTTGGGAATAAGTCGCAAAAAAGGCGTCCATGCCGTTTTTGCTTTGCGAGTCCTGGCGCCCGTCAATGGGCGCCGTTTTTTTTGCTTCTCTGTCCATATGCTTTATCCTTAGTAGAACTACTATTCCATAAAAGTCTAAAAAGACAAATTCAAGATAAGCATCAAAAAGCACTACTGTTTATTTCAGGACTACTTATACTCCAGCCGCAGAATGCGGCGACTTAAATAATTTCCACTAAGTAAACGGAGTCCGCGCGTTAGCGCAGGACGACGTATACTCCAGCCGCATTTTTGCGGCGACTTAAATAACTTCCTATAAGTAAACGTTACCGTAAGGTAACTTATGCTCAAGCCGCATAATGCGGCGACTTAAATAATTTCCACTAAGCAAACGGAGTCCGCGCGTTAGCGCAGGACGACGTATACTCCAGCCGCGATTCCGCGGCGACTTAAATAATTTCCTATAAGTAAACGTTACCGTAAGGTAACGTATGTCTTCCCGAATCCGCCGTCTTCCGGTGGAGCAAAGCTGAATTCCTTTACACCGTGATAATGACTCAGATAGTCGTGCACTGCCTGCTGCAAAACACCGCTTCCTTTTCCGTGGACAATGCTGAAACGCGTGAAGTTGTGGATTGCACACAAGTCCAGCTGGTGTTCCAGGGCTCGGATTGCTTCATCGGCATACATTCCAAGAAGACGAAGTTCAAACTGAGGATATTCATGGTCGGCTTCGGCTTTTTCAATTACAACAGAAACTGCAGGGCTTCCAGCAGAAGGACCTTTTACAAGGCGCATGTCTTTTTCTTTTGCAGTCATGCGTACGCTTCCAAACTGAACAATCCAGTTTCCTTTCTTGTCTTTTTCAACAAGAGTTCCCCGGTTCTTCATAGCGCCTACTTCAACTTCCACGCCCGGAGTAAATGTAAGAGGTGCTGCGTCTTTAACGCCGCCTTTAGATTTTGCATCAGCGTTTTCAGAAGGGGATGGGGCACTTACTGCATATTTAAGAGCTTCGGAAAGCTTCATCTTTTTCTTTGTTTTCTTATGAGAAACTCTTATTTTTTCAGAAGCTTTCTGAACCTGAATTTCAGCTTCGCGGATTTTTTCCTCTTCTTTTTCAAGTTCGTCTTCAAGCCTGTGGCCGTTTGCTTCAAGTTCTGCAATGTACTGTTTTACACTTACAGTTTTGTCGCGGGTAATTTCGCCTTCACGAATCTGGCGGACCAGGTTTTCAAGCTCCCTGCGGGACTGACGCATAAACTCATCAAGCTCTCGGGTTTTGTTGTTTTTAAGTTCATGTTCCTTACGCCGAAGCTGAACTTCTTTTTCTGCAAGGCGAAGCCCTTTTTCTTCCTGCACTTGAGCTTCTTTTTCAGTTGCGTTTCTAAGCTTATCAAGTTCGGAATGCTTTTTTGAAAGTCCTTTGATTAAAGCTGAAACATCAGTCTGTTCGGTTGCAATATAATGTTTTGCATTTTTTACTATAAAGTTTGGAAGTCCTGATTTTGCTGCAATGTCCAGTGCGTGGCTTTCACCGGGAACTCCCATAAGAAGTTGGTAGCTCGGGGCAAGAGTATCAGTATTGAACTCAACTGAGGCATTGATGCAGTGCGGGTTTGTATATCCGTAATTTTTCAGGATTCCCATATGAGTTGTAACAAGTACAAATGCCTGTCGTTCAATCAGATGGTCAAGAACACTCATGGAAAGGGCTGTTCCTTCCTGCGGGTCTGTACCGCTACCAAGTTCGTCCAGAAGAACAAGGGAGGCTGGTCCTGCTTTCTTTACAGCCTTTGCAATGTTCTTCATATGGCCACTGAAAGTGGAAAGGCTCTGGTCCAGACTCTGTTCATCTCCGATGTCAGCATAAATATTTTCAAATACAGGAAGACGTGTTCCTTCGCCGGCCGGAACCGGAAATCCGCTCTGATTCAACATTGAAAGTAAGGCAAAAGTTTTTAGAGAAACTGTTTTTCCTCCTGTGTTTGGGCCTGTAATAATGAGGACCCGTTTACCGTCCATGAAGCGAATCGTGATTGGTACACAGCGTTCGCCTAAAAGCGGATGACGAGCATTCAGAAGTAGAGGTGGTTCTGATGAAATTGACAATTGAGAATTGACATTTGACAATTGGTTGTCAGTGTTGTTTTTCTGACTTTGAGGAAGTTCTTCCGTTGTTGAGCATGGTAAAGCATAAACACATTCGTTTTCTTTTCCCCATTTTGCTGCAGCCCATGTTGCATCAAAAAAGTTCATGAGCGGAATATTCTCCCGGAATGCGGGAATGGAAGGCTGAAGCTCTTCTGTCGTTTTAATCAGAATCTTTTTGATTTCTTCCTGAAGCTCATATTCTTTTTCTATAAGTTCGTTTGTAGCGTAAACAGAATCTTCCGGTTCAACATAAACTGTACGACCCGAAACTGAAACTTCATGAACAAGACCTTTTATTCTGTTCTGCTGACCGGCTCTGACTGCAAGAACCTGGCGTCCGTTTTTAAGAACAGGTACATTGCTTTCAAGAATGTCGCCAAGCTTGTTGTCGGTACAGTAACGGTGCATAATCATTTTGATTTTCTGATTCAAGTCTGCAATCTGTTTTCTTATTGCCTGAATTTCCGGAAGATCGCGAAGTTCACCGTCTGGAGTAAGGATTCGGAAAATGATTCTTGAAGCGTCTGACAGATCCATAAGCTTTGCAGTTTCTTCAGGAAGCACTTTGAATTCCAGTTCTGTCTCTTTGATTTCCACAGTTTCCTTTACACGCTTCACGGCGTTACAGAACTGTCCCAATGCGTAGAGCTGCTGAAGTGTCAGGGCAGAGCCTGTTGCGTGAATGACCGGAATTAAGGGATAGACCGGCTCCCATGGCCCGAAGGGCAGGGAATTTGTTCTGGACATGAATCTTTCCCATTCACGGCTTGCATTTTTCAGATGCTCAATTTTTGCTGCATCGTGATATGGTTCCCGCCTTAGAAGATAATTTTTTCCTTCTTCAGAAATGGCACAGTCGGCCACAGAGTCTCTTATAGTGTAATAATCAATTTGCTCTAAAGTTTTGTTCATAATAAAAAAATGCACAATGCATAATGCACAATTCACAATAAGATTTCATATATAAAAAAATAACCACAATCTCAGATGGCAATCCTTAACTGTGGTTATTGTTAATTATGAATTGTGAATTATAAATTACTCAAATATAACCTGTTCTTTCTGTGTTGTGACTGGGCCTTCAGCGTATGCAACTTTTCCGATTACATAAGCTTTCATATCAGGTGTGTCTTCACGGTGATATTTGTGAGCGTTGTCATTGAACATTTTCAGAACAGCATCTGCTTCTTTTGCGTTTATTGCCAGAACGAATCCGATACCCATGTTGAATGTGTTGTAGATTGAGTCCAGGTCAGCACCGCGGCGAATCAGTTCACCGAATACTGGAGGAATGTCCCAGCTGTCACGTTTGATTACAGAAATCAGCTGTTTCTTTCCTTCTTTTGCTTTTGGATACATACGAGGAATATTTTCGTAGAATCCGCCGCCTGTTACGTGAACCATACCGTGAATTGCCTTGCGGTATTTTTTCAGAACTTCCATAACAGGTTTTACGTAAATGCGGGTAGGGGTGAGCAGAGCTTCACCGATTGTTTTTCCTGTATCTTTTCCGTCAATAATAAATGGATCCATTGGGTTTGGAACAAGTTTGCGAACAAGACTGAATCCGTTTGAGTGAACGCCTGTAGAAGAAAGACCGATAAGAACGTCTCCTTCTTTGATTGCAGAGCCGTCAATCATTTCTTTCTTTTCGCCTACTCCTACACCGAATCCGGCCAGGTCATATTTTCCTACATCGTAGAAACCAGGCATTTCAGCTGTTTCACCACCAAGAAGGGCACAGCCTGTTTCAACACATCCGTCAGCAACACCTTTTACCAGGTCTGCAGCAACTTCTGCTTCAAGTTTTCCACATGCAATGTAGTCCAGGAAGAATGATGTCTGAACGCCACAGCAGAGAATGTCGTTAACGCTCATGGCAACACAGTCGATTCCAACTGTGTCATATTTTTTCATCTGGAAAGCAATGTCCAGCTTTGTACCAACACCGTCAGTTCCTGAAACCATTACAGGATTTTTGTATCCTTTAGGAATTTCAAACATACCTGCAAAGCTTCCAAGGCCTGTAAGCATTCCTGGAATCATTGTACGTTTTGCGTGTGCCTTATATTTATCTACAGCGCGGTAGCCTTCTTCAACATCAACGCCTGATTCTTTGTAACTAGCCATGTTTATCTCCTGTGGGTAAATCCCACTTTATAATCAAGAATATTTTTTAGGGGGGAAGCCTTCCCCCTGGGCTCAACCTTCGCCGTTTCGTAAAACTCAAACGGACTCAGTTTTCGCCACACCCCCTTCTTCGGGAGCTCCGCCCCCAAACCCCGGGACTAGATATCTGCTACGTGATCAGCCTGTGCTGAATCAGCCAGTTTCTTTCTGAAAGAAACAAGTTTCTCTTTCAGTTCAGGATATTTGATTGCCAGCATTTCTACTGCAAGGTATCCTGCGTTCTTTGCGTTTCCGATTCCAACTGTTGCAACAGGAATCTGTGGAGGCATCTGAACAATAGAAAGGAGAGCGTCCATTCCCGCAAGACCGTTTGTTACGCCTGGTGTTACACATTCAAGAGGAACACCGATTACAGGGATTGTTGTCATTCCGGCAATAACGCCAGGGAGAGCGGCTGCAAGACCAGCGCCCGCAATGATCACTTCAAATCCGTCCTTTTCAATCTGAGCTACTGTTTCAGCCAGAAGTTGGTGTGCTCTGTGGGCAGAGATTACAAATGCTTTGTATTCTACGCCGAATTCTTTGAGCACATCTGCAGCTTTTGACATTTTGTCTGTATCAGATTTTGAACCAAAAAAGATTGCGACTTTCATAGATGTAAATATAACAAAAAGAACAAGTTATTACTATATATATTATATCCCGATAATTCCGGCAAACGTAAAAGGAAAGAGAGCACATAACAGACCCAGTCTGGTGCCGTACTGACCTTGGCGGTCCACAGGCTCCAAACGCTCCTGAAAGCGCAATTCCCGGCATTGTTGTTGGTGCATATAATTTGTTAATTATTCTTTACAAAATTTATCAAATAAATTTGACATTTTCGTAATATTTATTTACTATATTTATATGTATAAAACTATAAAAAATCTTAGAGAAAAATATAATTATTCTCAGACTGCAGTAGCCAGTTATCTGACAATCTCTCGTCAGATGTATGTAAAATATGAAAATGGTGAAGTGGAACCTTCTGTGCGAGTCGTAAAACAGTTATGTTCGTTGTATCAGGTTAGTTATGATTTCATAATTAATGATGAACTGGCAGATAAAACAGAAGAAAGTAATTCGGAAGAGTATTCTTTAAATCATTACAAAATAGAACCTGAAGTTCTCTATATTGAATCTCCAACACCTGCATATTCGGTTCCTCGTAAAAATAAAGGAATTGGTATTGATTCTGCACGAGGAAAAGATAATGTAGATTTAGTAGAACGAATAAAAAATCTGAAGGACTATCAGCAGAAGGCAGTATCTGCTTTTATTAGTTATCTAATGGCAGATGAAAAAAATGAAAGAAATGTTGGAATAGAATCGGGTAAATCAAAGGAAGCTTTTTTTGCACTGGCCGGAAAAATAGATTTAGATGAAAATGAATTAATGCAATTTCGGGAGTCCAGTTTAATATGATTCTAGTAGATTCAAATGTTTTCATTGATTACTGGAAAAATCCAGGCGAAGCCGCAACAAAAACTTTCATGCATAATGAAATTGCAATTTGTGGTGTTGTCAAAACGGAATTGCTTCGAGGAAGTAAAAATGAAAAAGAATTCAATGAAATAAAAAGAGCATTAGATTGCTTTGACGTCTTAGAATTTGAAACAAGTGATTGGGAAGAAGCAGCTAAATTATTTATAGAATTAAAATCGAGAGGCGTTGTTGTTCCTTTTCAAGACGGTTTAATTTCATATTTAGCCTTGAAGAATCACTGTGAAATCTGGACAAGAGATAATCATTTTAAACTGATAAAAGTTGTAAAGCCGGAATTAATGTTATTTTAGTTTATTATGAATTATGCATTATCAATTCCATTGCATCCTGTCTTGCTTCCAGAAGCATTTCCTTGTCGCGTACAACATCAGCTACGCTGAAGTCAAGGGCTCCGGCCTGAAGGGTGCCGTTAATTTCGCCAGGTCCCCGGATTTTAAGATCCTGTTCCGCAAGGACGAATCCGTCGGTGCTTGTGCGTAATGCCTTCATTCTTTCGATTCCGGTTTCCGTAATCTTTTCAGAATAAATCAGAAAACAATAGGACTGTAAATTGCTTCGGCCAACACGACCGCGAAGCTGATGCAGCTGCGAAAGGCCGAAGTGGTCTGCGCCTTCAATTACAATGCAGGTTGCGTTTGGAACATCAACTCCAACTTCAATTACAGTTGTTGCGGCAAGAACCTTGATTTCGCCGCTTTGGAATTCTTTTAAGATTCTTTCCTGTTCTTCTTCGCCCACTTTTCCGTGAAGCAGTGCACATTTATATTCAGGGAAAATATTTTTTGAAAGTTTTTCAAAATTCGAAACTGCACTTTTTAATCCGCGCGCATTTTCTTTTCCGTCACCAGTCAGAACAAAATCATCGGCGTCTTCAGCTTCGCCAATGGCAGGGTAAACAAAATAGGCCTGTCGTCCTTCCCGAAGCTGGTTTCTTACATAATCGTAAGCTTTGTATTCGTTTCCTTCTTTTACAAGGTAGGTTGTAATTTCTTTTCTTCCCTTAGGCTTTGTTTTGATTACGGAAACATCCAGGTCTCCGAAAATTGTCATGGCAAGTGTCTGGGGAATTGGTGTTGCACTCATCATTAAAAGGTGAGGTTCAAAAGTATATGATTTTCCGTTTTCACCTGCAGCCTTCTCTGACTTGCGGCCCTTTGCAATAATGGCTTCCCGCTGCATAACGCCAAAGCGGTGCTGTTCGTCAATTACTGCAAGCTGTAAATCTTTGTAAACAACATCGGCACTGAAAAGAGCGTGGGTTCCGATAATCAGATCAATCTGTCCTTCCTTAAGGGCTTTAAGAACTCTTGTGCGTCCGGAACTTTTTAATGAGCCCGACATAAAAGCCACACTGATTCCAAGAGGACCTAAAAGGTTTGCTGCAGTTTCTGCGTGCTGCTTTGCAAGAATTTCTGTGGGTGCCATTACGGCACACTGTCCGCCGTGATCTTTTATGCGAAGGGCCAGGAAAAGAGCCACAAGAGTTTTACCGCTTCCTACATCTCCCTGTAAAAGACGAGCCATAGTAAAAGGCGGTTTTGTGCAGACAGGATTTTCTGAAATCAGAATTGCGTTACGTTCTTCGAAACCTCTGTCTATTTCTTCATTCATTTCAGAAATAACTTTTTTCTGGTCTTCTGTAAGTGAAAAGGGAAGAGCTTCCAGAAGTTTGCTTTGAGTCGGAGAGAATTGACAATTGACAATTGATAATTGACAATTATTTTGTTCATCGGATGTTGCAGCCTCTTTTGAAAAATTAGTGTTACCTCTCTTTTTTGTTCGTTCAAGGATTTTTTTCTGGAAGAAGAAGAGTTCTTCGTAAGCAAGAGTTTTTCTTGCAAGTTCAGCTTCTTCAAGAGTTTCAGGTTTATGGATTTTTGTTATGGCATTCTTTTTTGAAAGCAAGCCTCGTTTTAAGCGGATGTCTGTATCAAGTTCTTCGTCAAAACTTTTTCCATATTGGGAAAGTGCATTTATGATTGCCGTTCCGAGTTTTTTTTGAGTGAGGCCTTCTGTCAGCGCGTAAATCGGAATGACCCGGGAGTCCGGTGGAAGCTGGTTCTGGTATTCGTCAAGTGAACCGTTTTCTGAAAGTTTCTGGATTTCAAAGGCTGTGCACTGAAGTGTTCCGTATTTTACTTCAAACTTTCCTGTAACGGCTGCAATAGCTCCCACAGGATATGCGTTTTCCATAAAGGGGCGGTTGAAACAGACAAGAGTGGCCGCTGCCGTTCCGTCATGAATCTGAAGTTTCAGAGTTTTCATATTTCCGTAACCGAACCATTCGTGGCCTGTAATCTGAGCTATTGTGTGAACTTTGTTTGTGAATCCTCCGGTCTGAAAATCTTTTAAAGGGATTTTTTTGGTGCGGTCTTCATATTTTTTCGGATAGTACTGGAGAAGGTCCCCCACTGTAAAAACATTCAGTCGGGCAAGCTGTTTTGTCATGGCCGGGCCAACGCCATTTACGGCGCTGACACTTGTGTTTATTTCGGAAACTTTCATTGATTATTTGTTGATTAGAAAGGAATCATTTGGCAGAGATTAATAAGGACGCCGCAGAGAATGTTTCCAAGAAGAATCACAACGATAAGGAAAATCAATGCTGTAAGGAGACAGTATTTGTAGCTGTTCGGATTTTTATAAAAAGGCTTTGCCATTTTTTCTGCCAGCGGGCGGAGGAAGTTATCCAGCTGTCCCCAGATTGAATTGTAATCGTAAGGATTGTTTTTAAGAAGGATTACGATAAAACGGATCAGCATAAGAACAAAAAGGAAACCTAATAGTGAAGAACATAATCCCCATACAGATCTGAAGATTTCTGCAATGGCTCTTCCAAGGTAAAGGCGTCCGCTTGATGCAACTGAACCGAAAATGGTTGAGAGCAGCGAAAGAATTCCAAGTGAAATAATAGGTGAGAAGTCTACATAGCCAACGTGAGTCCAGCGGAGCTTACTGAAAATACGAAGGTACGGATCAGTTATTCTTGAAAGCATCCGTCCGAATTTTGTGTATTTTGCTCCGGGAAACCATGTCATGATAATATCAATAAAACAGAGAATTGTATAAATTGTAATAATTGAAGCGATAAGAGAAAAAATTGCTGTCATAATTAAAATATAATCATAAAAAATACTTACGACAATAACTTTATCCTATTTTCAAAGGTAGGGGAAAAATACTATAATTTCTAAATCCAATATTTTATCTATATATAATGGGGTCAAATCTATGTCTGTTACATGGTCAAACGCTGACACACTTCCTTCATGGAAGAAACTTATGTCACTGAAAGGTGTTTCTGTAAAAGAAGCTCTCACTGCAAAAGATGCTGCAAAACGTGTTGCTAAATATTCTGTTCCAATGGCTGCAGGTCTCACTTACAACTACGCTGCAAAACAGGTAAATGATTCAGTTCTTGCTGAACTTAAGAACCTGGCTGAAGAAGCACAGCTGGTTGCCAAATACAAGGAACTTTACAACGGGGCTGTAATCAACACTGGAGAGAAACGTATGGTTCTTCATCAGCTTACACGCGGTCAGCTTGGCAAAGACGTTATGGCAGACGGTGTAAATAAACGTGAATTCTACGTAAAAGAACAGGAAAGAATTGCTGCTTTTGCAAAGAAAGTTCACTCTGGAAAAATCGTAAACGAAGACGGTGAAAAATTCACAACAGTTTGTCAGATTGGTATCGGTGGTTCAGACCTTGGTCCACGCGCTATGTATCTGGCACTGGAAAACTGGGCAAAGAAAAACAAGACTTTCAAAATGGAAGCACGTTTCATTTCTAACGTTGACCCTGATGACGCAGCAAGCGTTATGAAGTCAATTGATATGGCTCACACAATCTTCATCCTGGTTTCAAAATCTGGAACAACTCTTGAAACTCTTACAAACGAAAACTTCGTAAAAGCCTTCCTTAAGAAGGCAAAACTTGATCCTTCAAAACATATGATCGCCGTTACATCAGAAACTTCACCTCTGGCTCACAACCCTGACTATCTTGAAGCTTTCTACATGGACGATTACATTGGCGGACGCTACTCTTCAACTTCAGGAGTAGGCGGAGCCGTTCTTTCACTTGCTTTCGGACCAAAAGTATTTGCAGACTTCCTTGAAGGCGCCGCAGAAGAAGATAAACTTGCAACAAATAAAAATCTCCTTAAGAATCCTGCTATGCTTGATGCTCTGATTGGTGTTTTTGAAAGAAACATGCAGGGATATCCTGCAACCGCAATTCTTCCATACTCTCAGGCTCTTTCACGCTTCCCGGCTCATCTTCAGCAGCTGGATATGGAATCAAACGGAAAATCAGTAAACCGCTTTGGTGAACCTGTAAAATATTCAACAGGACCTGTAATTTTCGGTGAACCTGGAACAAACGGACAGCATTCATTTTATCAGCTGCTCCACCAGGGAACAGATGTAACTCCACTTCAGTTCATCGCTTTCTCAGAAAACCAGACAGGTGACGATGTTGTAATTGAAAACTCGACAAGCCAGGTAAAACTCTGTGCAAACGTAACAGCTCAAATTGTTGCTTTCGCATGCGGTAAAACTGACGAAAACCCAAATAAAGCATTTGCAGGTGAAAGACCTTCAAGCCTTATTTATGGTCAGCAGCTGAATCCAAAATCACTTGGTGCTCTTCTTGCTCACTACGAAAACAAGGTTATGTTCCAGGGCTTTGTTTGGAACGTAAACTCATTCGACCAGGAAGGTGTTCAGCTTGGTAAAAAGCTCGCCATGACTGTTCTTAGCGGCAATATGGAAGGTGCCCTCAAGGCTTACGCAAATCTCCTGATCAAATAGAAAATAGAAAACTTTGACCAGGATAGAGGGTTTATGATTTTTTAAACCCGCTAAACAAGTCTGTCACAGGCTTTAAGTGAGCGAAAGCGAACGTGCCTTGACGGACTTGTAAGGCGTTCAGCTTGGTAAAGTTCTGGCAAAAACAGTACTTTCAGGTAAAATGGACGGAGCCCTTAAAGCATTCGCAGGCCTTCTGATTAAATAGTTAAGAAAGATGTGAAGGGGGAAGTTTCCCCCTCGCTTCAAATAAAAAGCCGAAGTCACTAAAAGTGCCTTCGGCTTTTTATTTAGGGTTTATTACAAACCCTAAAAACGGCGAAGTCAAGGCTTTAAGCGTTAGCGTGCCTTGACTCGACGTATTTTCCGCTACCCCCTCTGCGGGGACACCCCGCAACGCCCCGTTTATATTTCGTTGATTGCGTTTTTTTTTAATGACTGATAAACTTTCCTCATTATGAAATTAGATCCGATTTTTGAAGTAAAAAATAATTCACTTTTTCTTATTGCTGACGGCTCAGCTGTAAATCCTTCTTCTTTTTCTTTTGTGGAATTTAATCAGTCTGATATAGAACTTGATGAAGAAGTTTACAACGAAGAAACTCTTGCCGCCTGGCGAGAAGAGTTTCTTGTAAAAGCTGAAAAAGGTGAGTTTGTTGTTCTTGCGCCTCACGCTTCTCTGGATCTTACCAATGTCCTCAATTTCGAACGTTTTTGCAATACATGCAATCATACGGCACGCCGTGTAAAAGACTGTAAAAGTGTTGCAGGCTTCCTTTTTGACGAAACATTCCTTTCTGAAAACGCAGAATTACGTGTTGCTGATTTTATAGAGCTCCTTGCAAAGAAACATGCACAGTATGTTTATTTTGTTCAGAAATCTGTTGCAGAAAAGTTAAAAATAGGTGATTTACTGCATAAGCATGCTATTGTGGTGTATTAAACCGTAAACTTTGCAATATAACGCAAGATTTGCGAAAAATATCAAAATTTTCTGTAGAATTCTTAAAAAATTATCAAAATTCACTTGAATTCATTTCTCGTTTATGAGATTATTCTCACAATAGTTTTGAGGTGGTGATTATGAACTCCAGCAGCAGAAACAATGGTTTTTTCAATACTTGTTTCTTATTCTCAATTCTGGGCATTTTTTTTACTGTGGCAGCTTTTTGTGTTTACTTTTCAGTGCCTGCAGAAGAAACATCCGAATCAAAACCATTAGTTTCAGAAGTAATGGATATTTCTGACGAAGGTGAAGTTCCAACTTTTGTAAGTTACCTTAATGATGTATCCGAAAGAAGTTTTAAAAAAGATTCAGACACAGGGCTTGAATTATACAGAAATCCTGTTTCAAAAGGTGCCGTTGAATGGTTTTATATTCACGTAACCGGAAAGGAAGATGTAGCAAAAGCTATTCTGGATGAAGCTGAAAAAAACAACATTCCGTTGTCACTGGCTTTTTCTCTTGCTTATACAGAAAGCCATTATAACGTAAATGCTGTAAATAAGAATTCAAATGATTCAATTGACAGAGGTTTGTTTCAGTTGAACAGCAATTCTTTCCCGAATCTTACAGAAAGTGATTTCTTTGATCCTGCTGTAAGTGCAAAGTTCGGAATGAGTCATTTGAAGTTTTGTTTGAATACAGCGGGAAATGAAATTTCCGCTCTGGCTATGTATAATGCCGGAACTAATAAGGTCCGTGCAAATAAAACGCCCCAGTCTACTTTGAATTATGTAGGTAAGATTATGGCGTATCAGGATACAATTGACAGACTGTTTGATGACGAAGTTGCCTCCTACTTTGAAACAAGACTGACATCAAGTGCATCCGTAGCAATGGCCGCCAAAAACTGAGTGTCACTCAGCGGATGGCCGCCAAACATAAAATCCTCCTTTTTTTTGACAAGCCCGTTTTAGTGTTTCCGGGCTTGTTTTTTTTTAACCTTTGAGGATTTTCTTTATAACCTAGGTTCCTTTCTTTTTTTTGTTGATTTTTCAGTGTACATAAGTTTATCAGCAGTAATAATCAGACTGTCAATATCCATTTTTGAATTGAAGGATGTCCATTTGGATCCGATGCTTGCATGAACCTGATATTCTTTTCCATAGGATTTGTTAAGCTCCTCCAGGTTTGCTTCAATTTTATTCTTGAATTCCTCTATTACTTTTTCTGCAGGTTCTCTTGAAATAATTGCAGAAACGAATTCGTCGCCACCAAATCTTGCATTAATAGAATTTTCAAGACCAGATTTTGATATGGCTTCTGCAAGAATTCTAATAGCCATGTCACCTTCTTTGTGTCCAAAATTGTTATTGATATATTTCAGGTCATCCATATCAATTGAATGAATGATAATGTTTGTTTTTTTGATACCGATATTTTCTTTCTGACTTTTTATCTCAGAATAAAATCCACGGCGGTTAAGTAAGCCTGTGAGAATGTCATAGTGTGTCAGTGCATCCAGCTGAAGTCTGTTTTTAATTGAAGAAAGTGCCTGACTTAACCCTTGAGAGAATCGTTCAATGTTCATCTGGGGAACATTGGTGTCGTCATAGTTACAAACCATATAACCTATGGATTCTCCGGCAAAATATAAATCCATGAAAATAAAATTTGAAATACCTTCTTCGGAGATTAGCTTTTCCATATCAGGTACATATTCCGACCGTTGAATCGGTTCATGGTTTTCCATGTTATACCAGTGGCTTGTGTAGAAACATTCCATCTGGTCGGTAAATGGGAATTTCTCAGTTCGTTTTGTATAATTTTTCAGGTTTGTGAAGCCTGAATTCAAAAGAATCCAGCAGTTTGGGTTATGAAATCCGTTTTTGAAGATCATCGGTTTAATGGCATCAAGAGACTTAACTTCAGATGTGATTGTTCCAAGTTTGTGCATCTGGGTGTTCAAAAATCTGAGTGAGCCAATCATACTGAAGGATTCGAGTCCAAGGTTTCTTGTTATAGTTTCATTTTTTTTCTTGCATCCGCAGGATTCAGAAAAAATAACTTTAGGAGTCAGCTTCTGAAGTTTAGGTTGTTTTTTCCCCTGAATATGTTCTACAAGGCTTTTGAATGCAGTTGCCCCAAGTTCAGCATAATTACATTTTGCTGTTGTAAGGCGAGGGTTACTGTATTGTTCAAATTCAATTCCGTCATAGCCTGTAACAAGAACATCTTCCGGAACTTTATACCCGTATTTGTTTAGTGTGGTACATACTGTCATTGCCATTACGTCATTGCAGCAGACAAATGCATCAGGAAGGGGAAGGTTTAGTGAAAGAAAATATTCAATTTCACGTTTTGTTGGGCCTTCCCAGAATTCTCCGTAACAAAGACGTCTTTCATCAAATTCAAGTTTGTGTTTTTTTAATGAGTTTTTAAAGGCTTTGATTCGGCTGTCAGAAAATTCGTTGTTTTTTACTCCGGCTACCATGTTCAAAACTTTGCATCCGTGCTTTTCTATAAGGTGATCAACCAGCTGTTCCTGACAGTCGGTATTATCATAAATAAAACTGTGACATAAAGGAGTTTTGAAGCCAACAGAAAATACCGGCAGCTTATTTTCATTGCATATTTTTATGAGCTTTGTACTGATTTCTGTTTTAAACATCAGATTCGGGGTAATAAGAACTCCAGATACTGTATCAGGATTAAATAGTTTATAAACATTTGTATCAAGCACTGGTGTGTTATCCAGAACAAAGTTGTATTGTCCATTAAAGATAAGTACTGTCCATCCTATATTTCTTGCGGTTGTACAAATACCTGAGACTATTTCCTTTTCGTTATTTGCAGAGCTGGTAGCTGTAAATATTGCGATGGTCTTATCTTTTTTAATCATATTAATATTATAGAGAAATTGGAGAAATTTTGCCATCAAAATTTACAACGTTTGCGAAAAAAACAACAGGTATTAGGAAAAGTTTTGCTCAAAATAAGAAAAGATTCCTTCGGAATCTTATTCGATTAAGACGCTTACAAACACTCCTTCATCGTGTTTGTTCAAAGTAAGAAAAGATTCCTTCGGAATCTTCTTCGATTAAGACACTCGCAAATGCTCCTTCATCGCATTTGCTCGTTCTTGTTAAAATATTAACAGTAATCGACTTTTTGACCGGAATTTGTTAGAATTCGGCTGTTACGAGAGCAAATTTCCCTGAAAATCCATTGTAACACCCAGCGGAGGTTTCCTATAATGCAATCATCCTGTGAGTTACCGAAGGCAACGAGAAAACGTCTTGTTCAGTTTCTGCAGATTTTGAAAACATGGCAGAATGACAGGATAAAATCGGTCGATCTTGCAAAGCTTACTGCTTGCACAGAGTCTACCGTAAGGCATGATATTTTTCTTGCCGGTTTCGCAGGTGGCGTTTCAAACGGCTACAGCAGAGAAGAACTTAAAAACTTCCTTACTGTGAAGCTTGGTTTTGAATCAGAAAGTCAGGAATTGAAAAAGTGCTGCATAGTTGGACTTGGCCGTTTAGGTGCCGCATTGCTTGATGACAGCATTTTTCAGGATTCCGGTTTTCGGGTAGGATGCGGATTCGATTCCAGTGTGAACCGTGTAGAAATCCTGCGATCAACTTTTCCTTTGTACCCGGCTTACGAAATGGAAGCGGTGCTCAGGAAAGAAAAAATTGAACATGCAGTTTTGTGTGTTCCTGATAAGGACGCTCAGAATATGGCTGACCGCCTGGTGAAGTTCGGAATAAAAGGTATAGTGAATATGACGACAACCTTTATTGCGGTTCCAGACGGTGTGCATGTGGCAGATGCAAATCCTGCTTTAGCCCTTAAAAAATTGATAGTTTATAATGGATAATTAAGAATTAGAAATTGTTCATTTGAAAAAAAAATATATTATAAACAATGGGGTTTGTAATTACTAATTACTGGTTATTAATTATAAGCTCCGAAGGAGCTACTTATGGCAAGAGTGTATAACTTTTCAGCAGGACCAAGCTGTCTTCCTGAAGACGTACTTAAAGAATGCGCTGCAGAAATGATGGAATACGGCACAACAGGTCAGAGCGTTATGGAAATGAGCCACCGCTCAAAGGCTTATGAACCAATTATTCAGGATGCAGAAGCAATGATCCGCAAACTCATGAATGTTCCAGAGAACTACAAAGTTCTTTTCGTTCAGGGTGGTGGTTCAACACAGTTTGCCATGGTTGCACAGAACCTTGGTATCAAAAATAAAAAAGCTGCTTATATTGAAACTGGTGTATGGGCAAAAAAAGCAGCCGCAGAAGCAAAACACCTTGGTGTTGCAGTTGATGTAATTGCTTCTTCAAAAGACAAGAACTATTCTTACATCCCAAAAGTTGAAAAGGTTGAAGGAGACTACGATTACGTTTACGTTTGTTTCAACAACACAATTATGGGAACTCACTACGAATACATCCCTGAAACAGGAAACATTCCACTCGTAGCAGATATGTCTTCTTGTATTCTTTCTGAAGAAATCGACGTTTCAAAATTCGGTCTTATTTTTGCAGGTGCTCAGAAAAATCTGGCTCCAGCCGGTGTTACACTTGTAATCGTTCGCGAAGACCTGATTCCAGAACCTGACGCATGTCTTCCTGGAACACCAACAATGAGCATGTACAAAACACACGCTGACAATGACAGCATGTACAATACACCACCATGTTACACAATCTACGTTCTTGGAAAAGTTCTTCACTGGATTGAAAAGAACGGTGGTGCAAAAGGAATCAATAAACTGAACGTTGAAAAGGCAAAATACCTTTACGACTTCCTTGATTCAAGTGATTTCTATTACGCAACAACAGAACCTGGAAGCCGCTCACTTATGAACGTTCCTTTCCTTACAAAATACTCAAACGATGTAACAAAGGGAGCTGCAAAAGTTGATGAAGCTGAACAGACAGCAGAACAGAAAGCAGCTCTTGCAAAAGAAAAGGAAATCAATGCTAAGTTCGTAAAAGAAGCAGAAGCTGCCGGCCTTGTAAACCTTAAGGGACACCGCCTTGTTGGTGGTATGCGTGCTTCAATCTACAATGCAATGACTCTGGACGGAGTAAAGGCTCTTGTAGAATTCATGAAAAAGTTCGCTGAAAACAACTAAAGAATATTTTTGTAATCCTGAGCGGAACGACAGGAAAGAAAATTATTAGTCATCCTGAGCGGAACGAAGTGGAGTCGAAGGATCTATTAAGGAGTGTCTGTTGTATTATGTTTATATTCTGACAAATTATACGAATTCTGTAATGTATATCGGAATGACAAATGATTTGACTAGAAGAATAAGCGAACATAAAAGTGGACTGATAGAAGGTTTTACAAAAAAGTATCATGTTCATAAGTTGGTTTATTTTGAATCAACGGAAGATGTTAATAATGCAATTAAGCGAGAGAAACAGTTGAAAGGTTGGACAAGAGCAAAGAAAAATGCACTTGTTGAAACAGTTAATCCTGAGTGGAAAGATCTTAGTCTTTAGTAAAAAAAGATGTTTCGACTCCGGCTACGCCTCCGCTCAACATGACAAATGAGTTGGCTACGCCTCCGCTCAACATGACACAGAATAATAAATAAAGAGGTTATAATGTACAAAATTCAAACACTAAACAAAATCAGTGCCATCGGTCTTAATATTCTTGACCGTGATAATTATGAAATTGCAACAGATATCAACAACCCTGATGCAATCCTTGTTCGCTCTGCAGACATGCATGAAATGCAGCTTGCAGATTCTGTAAAAGCTGTAGCTCGTGCAGGGGCAGGTACAAACAATATTCCAATCCCACAGCTTACAGAAAAAGGGGTTGTAGTATTCAATACTCCTGGTGCAAATGCTAACGCTGTAAAAGAACTTGTAATGATGGCACTTCTTCTTTCAAGCCGTCCAGCTGTAGCAGCAAACGCCTGGGCTAAGACTCTTACAGGTAAGGGAGACGAAATCCCAGACCTGGCAGAAAAGGGAAAGAGCCAGTTCGTAGGACCAGAACTTAAAGGAAAAACACTTGGTGTTATCGGGCTTGGTGCAATCGGTGCTATGGTTGCAAACCTTGCAATCAAATTCGGAATGGATGTAGTAGGTTACGACCCATTCCTTTCTGTAAAAGCAGCTCTCTCACTGGATCACAATGTAAAAATTGCTGAAACTCTGGATACTGTTTATGCAAAAGCAGATTACATCACAATCCACGTTCCACAGACAAATGATACAAAAGGCATGATTAATGCTGCTGCTATTAAGACAATGAAAGACGGTGTCCGCATCATCAACATTGCCCGCGGTGGACTTGTAAACAATGCCGATATGATTGAAGCTCTGGATTCTGGAAAAGTTGCATGCATGGTTACAGACTTCTGTGCAGAAGAACTTTTGAATCATCCAAAAGTAATCTGTATGCCACACCTTGGTGCTTCAACTCCAGAAGCCGAAGACAACTGTGCAATCATGGCTTCACAGCAGCTTAAAGACTTCCTTGAAAACGGAAACATCGTAAACTCTGTAAACTTCCCAAAAACAGTTACAGACAACCCTGTTCCAAAGGGAGGAACACGTCTCTGCGTATTCCACAAAAACGTTCCGGATGTAATTTCAAGCTTTACAAAATTCCTTGGTGAAGCTCACCTGAACATTACAGGAATGGTAAACCAGGCTCGCGGTGAAGTTTCTTATAACCTTACAGACGTTGATACAATTGTAAGTGATGAAATCGTTCAGAAACTTGCAGCTTTGGACACAGTTATAAAAGTTCGTGCAATTCACGGCTAATTTTTTAAGGCGGGCATTCCGGCTCGCCTGACGGCTCGCCGTCGGGTGCTTCGTGGCTCCGGCTTTCGCCTCCGAACCTTCGGTTCGCTACGCGCCACTTCGCCCCCTAATGCAAAAGCGCTTCCTTTCGGAAGCGCTTTTTTTGTTAGGACGCGTGAGCCCGTGAAAATACGAAGCGAAGCGGAGTGTTTTCACAATAAACCACCCGCTATGCGGGTGAGAGACAAAAGCTTATAGCAAAAAAAAGCTTTCCTCGAAGGTGTACAATAAGATTGTTCAAGTCTATTGCATTACACCAGGGAGGAAAGCTAAATGGCAAATATAAGAGACTCGCTGAGTCATACAAAATGGTTGTGTAAATACCACATTGTGTTTACACCAAAGTACAGAAGAAAAGCAATATATGGGCAGTACAAAGAAAGTATTGGACAGATATTGCGGCAATTGTGTAATTACAAAGGGGT
>JAHBAD010000093.1 GCA_018385395.1 Treponema sp. | reverse complement strand
GGCATGATTTATTCATGATCCAAGAATATTAGAGTGGTAAATTGCCGAATGATCTTATCTGATTTTTATTCTTGACAGAAGACACAACATATTAGGGGAAGATTGTATTTATAAAGTAAAAGATAATCGACTTTTTTTCTTTCTCCACGAGTAACAGTTCCATCTGAGTCAACTAGAATCTGGCCGTCTGTAAAGGCAGTCTTACCGTACTCCATAATAATTTGGTCACCTTCGGCAGACCACTTTTTAATTAATTCGGGAGTAATGTATTTTAGCTTAGTATTTTCTTCGTTACTGGTTTGTTCGTCGATATCATTTATTGGTGTCATAATATAATTATATCACGAATGACAGATATTTTATAGAAGAGATTTATAAGGCTCCAAGCCTAGCTTGGTCGTGCTCCAACGGCGAAACGTTGGGCCAAGTCCAGAAGTGAAACGTCTGGTCAATCCAACAGAATGTTGGCAGGGATGCAACGGCTGGGCGTTGCTCGGAGGTACAGCAGAGTGAAACGGGCTGTTGAAAATCGTAAAGCGGGGAAAGGGAAACATTTCGCTTTTAAGATTTTCAGGGATAGGGTGCGGGAAAGGCTGCCTTTCCTGCGGGGTAATCCAAAAGGGGCTTTTTTGCCCCTGTGGCGAATGGAGGGGTGATGGCTTGCTATCATCCCGTAGTGAGTTACGGTTTGATAGAACCGTACATATCGCTTACAGCGACAAACACTGGGGTTTTCTTCAAAAAACGGCTGATTTTCAGAAAGCGAAACCTTTCGCTAACAAAAATACCTGCCGAAGAGATAGCTGCGATTGCAGAACCTCTTCAGCAGGTATGATACTTAACGGCTCATATCATAGTCAAGACTTCGCGGACGGCTCTTTTCCCTCTGGTAGTCCTTCCAGTTACGAACTCGATACTTCTTGTAGCAGCTTCCAAGAGTTATAAGCTCATCTCCGTCCCTGTTTTCCCATTCTGCTAACTGAGTGCTTTTTTCAATGTAAGCATCCGTCAGCCCCTTATTCACTTCAACTGGCTTTCCGCCGATTTTGATTGTGAACTTTTTGAAAAGCATGGTGTACCATTTTTCCTTTTCAGTCTTTTCCTTCTGGATTTCCTCTTTTAAGGAATTAATGGTTTCATCCTTTTCAGTAGCCTTTACAAGAACTGCTTTTTCAACTGCGGTTTTTACTGCAGTCTGTTTTTCAGCTTCAGCATTGTCTTTTACCTTTTCCAAATTAGTCTGATGTTCATCTTTGAGCTTTTGGATTTCTTCTTGATGACTTTTTTTGAGTGATTTTATCTGCTCAAAAAACTGTTTAGCCTTAGAAACAATTGCATCAAAGACAGGTCTGATTCTTAGATGATAACTCCAGACACCTTCCTTGGATTCTGGAGCAGGAAGGCAAGGAAAGTCTGCATTCTGGAACTTTTCAGATTTCATATACTCATCATACTGTTCCACAGCCTTCTGACTTGCTCCTTCTTTTTCTTTTTCAAACTCCGCCTTCTCATTTTGGAAAGATCTCTTTTTATCAAGAAAATCATCATCTCTCTGATTCTGGGAAACTCTCTGTTCTTCAAGTCGCTCACCTTCTTTCTTTTGATTTTCCGCAATTCGTTCCAAAGTCTTTTCTTTTTTTGAAAGTACTAGGTCACGTTTACGAATATCAGAACGGACATTCTTCTTTTTCTTTGTGCGGTCCGAAGTCAAATCGATTTCTCCGCGTTCAAGTCCAAAGTCCTTGAAGATTCCTTCCCACATCGTATCCTGAAGTTCACTCATCAGTGCAGGGCTTCCAGTCCAGTGGGTTGCATTAAGCTGCGGCTGGGTGATTGTCCTGCAGGTTCCGTTTTTCTTTTCTTCACGAGTTCTGCGAAGAACGCTTGTAGTGTTGAAAATCGGTGTAATGAACCAGTGTGTGTGAATCGTGGTCTCATCCTTGTGGGATGTTCCTGCAAGAACATTTTTCTCTCCGAAGGTCCGGCACAACTGTTGATATGTCTTTTCAAAGAACTCATACTCACGTTCCTCTGGAATTGCCCCAGCTGTAGATGTAACTATGCACTCATAAAGCCCGACAGCATTTTTAGGTGGTTTATATTTTTCTGTTGTAATGGACTGGACCCGCTCCTTGTAAGCCTTCATAACTTCCTTTGCAGAACTGTATTGAAATGAAAGATTTTTCTCCGTAAGTTCAGGATCAAAAGAATCGTTTTTGAATTCACGAAACGCATGTTTCAATCTTCCCATTGCCTCGCCACCGTCACAAAGCTTTATCTTTTCAATTCTGAAGATGCCATACTTCTTCTGTTCATCCATAGGCTAAGCCTCCTCTGGCACAGAAGGTGATTCCGGTTCTGCAAAAAGTTTTTCAAAATCTACGTCCTTCAAACTGGCTGTCATCTTTGAATAATCAAAGTTATCCGTTGTCTGATGATACAAATCTTCTATGCAGATACCGGAATTGATTTGAGCAATTGCATAACGGATTCCATCGATAAAGGCTTTTTCTTTTGCAGAAAGTTTTGGCTGACTGGCTTCCGCTTTTTCTGCAGAAGCCTTTCCCCGAATCTGATTATAGACCTGATTTACAGAAAGCTCTTCTTTGCGGATTGCTTCCTTCTGTTCTTCAGTGGCTTCTTTGAGAACAACGCGGGCTTTTTCAACAGTCTTTGAAGAAACTCCAAGCTGTTTACCGATAATTTCACTGGCTTTTCCTTTTTCATCTCCGGCATTGCCTTTGCCTTTTTCAAAATTGAAATTGGCTACAGCCTGGAGAAGTGCCTCCCCCGAAAGGTTTCTACGGTCTGTTTGTTCACGGATTGCAAACTTCTTTGCTTCTTCAAGCGTATCAAAATGATGAATGATACAGGGAACAGAAGTAAGTCCAGCCTTAATTGCACAGTGGCGACGGGTGTGTCCGTCAATCAGAATGTACTTTCCATCATGTGACCATATGTGCAGTTCGTGGCCTGGCTTAAAGCCTTCACTTTTCATAGATTCAGTCATAGCATTTACGACAGAATCATCCATTTCCAGAAGCTTTTCAAATTCAGGAATCAAAGTAATGTCTTTGATTTTAAGATTTTTCTTCTGGACTGTTTTCTGAATGTTTTCAATCTTATTTTTGATTGAATTAGTAATTGTATTAAAATTCATAATATCTCCTGTTAGTGCAGAATAATTTTGCCCGGCCGGAATCAAAAAAATTCTGTGAATGATTAGTGATTAAAGATTTACGTCTCTTTTTGACGGTCTGTAACTTTCGCCCTCGAACTCCACGCTTATACATGTTTCTTTAAGGCGATCCAAAACAGCTTCTCCGAGTTTTTTCAATAAATCTGCTTTAGAGAGATTCGAAATTAAAACCGTTGGAAGCATGTTCTCATAACGGCGACGAAGGATATAGTTCAACAAAGCGTTTTCTTTTTCCTGCTGCATTGAACGCCCAATTTCATCAATCACCAGCATTTTTGTACTGGAATATGACTCCATTAATTCCTCGCGGTTTACCTTTGCATGAAAATCCTGGGCTGATTCATACTTAAAGATAAGCTCTTCAATTGATATAAACTTGCCTCCACAGTTACGAATAATCGCAGAACCAAGATGTGTCTTTCCAAGTCCTTTCGCACCAAGAAGAATGAGAACTTTATCGTTGTTATAAAGGCTTGTAAACTTTTTGATGGTTTCAAGGTTTTTTGAGTCTTTTTCATTTCTTGAAATGTAAGTATCAAAATCTACATGCCAATAACGGCGAGGAACACCACTTGATTCCACGCTTTTCTGCATCTGATAAGCAGCTTCTTTTTCCGCCTGTTCTGCAAGTTCTTTTTCTCTCTGCTTAATCCATTCATCTCTTTCCGGGTTTGCTTCAAGGGTAGACAAAAACGGAAGCGGATTAATTTGTTTTATTTCATTCATAAAATCTCCATCAGAATGGCAAGTTAGCAAGCATTTCGTCGGTCACTTCATCGGCTCCAGTTTCTTTTACAGAACTTACTCGACCTTTATAATTGGTTTTCGCTTTACTTAGCCATTTTTTTAGTGAATCAAAGTCTGATTTGGGATGAGCATTAACTTTCTGTTTCCAGTTTGAATAATCCACAATACCAGATTCAAACTTTTGCTTTCCAAACTCATTAATAAGACTTTGATATTCTTCAGTACTTAAAAGAACATTGGTTATGCCTTTTAAATCTATTACATCTTTATTATTCAACCCTTTATTATTAACTGCGCCATTTTTGACAGGAGGGGCATTGCCAATATTGGCTATACCTTGTTGCCGTTTCTGGCGATACCAGTTCATATATTCAGCTAGAATAGGTTTTGTTGTATCGACTTTTATCTGTCTTTCATCTACTTCTTCTGAGTTTTTCCTTTTCACAATATTGATTGTGATATAACCTTTCTTTCTCAGGTCATTTACCCATCTTGAAGCGGTTCGTTCTCCAATATGAAAACGTTCCATAAGATGCTTGTTAGAAAACCAGCAGAAGCCCTTTTCCAAGGAATTAGATGCTATTTCGCCAAATAATAGTTTTTCACCATCCGGAAGACTTTTATCATCAATGATGAAATCTGGCACGATAATAAATCGTATTTGTTTCTTTTCCTTATCGCTTTCTATATCCATCTGCATCTTCCTTTAAGTGGTGGTCAGATGATTTTAAAAGTGAATCAAGGTTTCTTCTTTTACTCACTGAAAGAACATAACTAACAGCACGTCCATCGTGGAAGGTGAAAGAAACTTCAACAGTTCCGAATCGCACATTCTCGCGATTTATGTCCTGCAACAACTGGATTAAAACTTCTTCGCTCATTTGCTGCCTCCGAATACAGTTGTTCTGCAAGCGGAAATGTAGTTTTCCAGATCCTTCCGGTGAACGAGGACACGCTTGTGAATTATCGTACGTGGCAATTCTGAGTACGAGATGAGAGAGTCGAGTGTAGACAGACCGATTCCCAATATCTGGGCGGTCTCCTGTCTTGTGAATAATGTTTTTTCTGGCCATTCTGTTATGGCGTAGGTTGTTGGTTTCATTACTGAAACTCCTTTGTGA
>JAHBAD010000073.1 GCA_018385395.1 Treponema sp. | reverse complement strand
GTATTATATATTGGATTTATTATGTCAAAAAAATTTGTTTTATCTCCAAGAGCTAAAAAAATAATTAAAAGAACTCTTGTCTGTTTATTCATTTTCATTATGCTTTTCGGCATTGTTTTTATTGGAGCAGGACTTGGAGCCGGCATTGCACAAACGTGTAACATCAAAAATACAGAATACTTTACAGAATTTGATACTGCCTTACCTACACGGCTTTTAGATATAAACGGCGAACTGATCACAGAGTTTTCTTCTGATGAAAAACGAGAACTTATCAGCTATCAGGATTTGCCACAGCACCTTATTGATGCCCTGATTACCCGTGAAGACCGTATCTTCTTTTCCCATAAAGGATACAGCTTAAAAGCCCTCTTCCGCGCCGTAATCGGACAGGTTCTTAATATGCCACTTGGTGGTGGTTCTACTCTCACACAACAGATTGCCGGAACCATATATTGTGACCGTACAGAAATGTCCATAAAAAGAAAACTCAAGGAACTTTGGTGGGCCATTCAAATGGAACGCCGCTATTCAAAAAATGAAATCCTTGAACTTTACCTGAACAAGATTTATTTCGGTGGCGGTACTTATGGTGTAAATGCTGCTTCCAAATACTACTTCGGCCACAACGCAACAGAAATCACACCTGCTGAATGTGCCATTCTTGTAGTTCAGCTTTCAAACCCTGCATTCTACAATCCATTTGATCACCCTAACCGGGCTATGGACCGTCAGAAATATATCCTCGCTTCAATGGTAGATGCAGAATACATCACAAAAGAAGAAGCTGATGATTCTTTCGAAAATTACTGGGCAAATTTTGATTACACAAGAACAAGTTCCTCTGCATACATGATGCGTGATGACAAAGCTCCATGGTTCAGCGAATATGTTCGCCGTGAGCTTGGAAACATGATTTACGGATCTGACGATATTTACACTTCTGGTTTCACAGTAAATACAACTCTCAATCTCGAACATCAGGCTGTTGCAGATAAAGTTATGCAAAAATGGATTCCAACTGCAAATCAGCGCTACCAGAATGAACATTCAAGAAAGTCAGGCGTTGCGGTTGATACTTACGTTCCGCTCACAGAACTTATGTCTCTGCTTTTCAATATTCCTGAACTTAAAGTTTCCGAACAGCGTGCAGAAATCGTTGCCAATGCAACATTTATGAATGAAGTTAATCCTGTCCTTGATATTATGGCACTCCTTACAGGTTCTGAAAGTCTTAAAATGAACATCGTAAACAAGGCAAATACAATCTCAAAGCAGGATAACGCAAAGACAACAATCGAAGGTACAATGATTGCCCTTGAAAGCGATACAGGCTATATCGATGCTCTGGTTGGAGGTAGTAAATTCGACTCTGAAAACCAGTTTATCCGTGCAGTACAGGCAAAACTTCAGCCAGGTTCTACTTTCAAACCACTCTACTACTCTGCTGCTATTGATTCACGCAAATTTACTCCTGCAACAGAAATTTCAGACTCTCCTGTTGTATTCCACACAGCAGATGGAAAACCATATATTCCTCAGAACTTCCTTGGTGTATGGGAAGGAAATGTCCAGCTCTGGTATGCACTCTGTACCTCTATGAACGTTCCGTCTCTTAAGGTTCTGGACGGTATCGGGTTCGACGCCGCAATCAACAGAGCCGTTTCACTTCTTGGCATTTCTGATGAAGAACTTCCTACCCGAGGCTTTGTTCCGGGTTACCCTATTGGGCTTGGTGTATGTTCTGTACGTCCTATTGAAATGGCTCGTGCTTATTCAATTTTTGCAAACGGTGGTAAAGAGGTTACTCCAATTGCAATACGTACAGTTGAAGATAAAAACGGAAATGTAATCATGACCCCTGAACTTGACCTGCGTAAAAAGCAGGCAGCTAAGGGAGAAAGGATTCAAGTTATCTCTCCTCAGACTTCCTTTGTCATGACAAAACTTCTTGAACAGACTGTGCAAAAAGGTACACTTTGGCGACAAAAGGAAAAATTCTGGTATAAAAACGATGCTGGAAAAACTTATGTTATGCCGGCAGCAGGTAAAACCGGTACAACACAAAACTGGGCTGACGCCTGGACTTGTGGTTTCACTCCTTACTATACTGCGGCATTCTGGTTCGGTTTTGATAAACCAGGTCAGTCTCTTGGATTGAACATTACAGGTGCAACTCTTGCCGGTATGGCATGGGGTGACTACATGAGCGAAATCCACAAGAATATGCTTGTAAAAGATTTCCCTAAACCACTTGAAGGTGTAATTGAATGTACCGTTTGTTCTGAGTCAGGTCAGATTCTTACAGAAGACTGTGGAAAACATCAGACTACACAATGGTTCCTTGAAGGAACACAACCTACACAGGTTTGTTCACTGCATTCTAACAAAACAGGTTCAGCCCTTGGCGAATACCGTCTCCTTAAGGAAATGTACCGCTCAGGACAACACCTGACTCAAAGTTTTGATACAACACCGTTGTCATTCAACCTTGATTTTTTAAATGACAATTATGTATTTGTAAATTATGATGATGAAGAAGATTCAGATGAAAACAATTATTCAGAAACAACTGAACAGGTTCAGCCACAGAAAACTCTGAATAAAGTTGAAGATCTGGATTATAACTTCCTTATGGAATAGTAAAAAGGAAAAAGGAGACCTATGATAATTCCAATTTCACAGATTAAAATTAAGAAACGCGTGCGAAAAGATCTTGGAAACCTTGAAGACTTGAAAGAAAGCCTCAAGTTATATGGTCTCATGAACCCCATTACAATCAACAAACGTTATGAGCTAATTGCAGGAGAAAGACGTCTTCAGGCTGCAAAACAACTGGGCTGGACAAATATAAATGTAAATGTAATTGATAACCTTACAGAAGTTGAACAGCTTGAAATGGAACTGGAAGAAAATAACCAGAGAAAGGAATTTACCGATGAAGAACTTATGGATGGATATAAAAGACTTCAACACTTGAGAAATCCAAACATTTTCTACAGGATTTTCCTTTTCTTCAAACATTTGTTTGAAAAAATCAGAAATCACTTTGAAAAAAGAAAACAGACAAAGGCTTCAAAAGTTCCTTCAAAAAAAGAAAACTAACAGTTTTTCAAAAACTCTTCCAGAACAGGAAGAGTTTTTTTCATTGTATCAGGAAGGGTCCATGGTGTATTTACCAGAAGCATTCCGCTTCCGTAAAGTCGTGGAGAAGCTGTTTCTGAAAGACTTGTTTCTTCATGAGCATTTTCAGAACTGACACAAAGACGGAAATCATTTACATCAGTATTTGGCGACAGCATGTGGACGCCTTCTGTAATCCGCTCAACCATATTTTCTATGGTGCCCAACCGGTAGCTTAATAGTGGATACCAGACCATAAATACTCCCCCGCTCCATTTTTTAAATACCTTAAGGACAGCATCTGCAACATCACTATAATCAGAGATTTCTTCATAACTTGGATCAATCAGAACACAACCGCGTTTTGTTTTAGGTGGAGTCAGACTTTCGAGCATTTCAAAACCGTTTCTTTTATGAACGGAAATATGACAAGAATTCTTTTTTAACCGGACCTTAGTATCCATATTTGCTTTTAAATTTTCAGATTCTGCCGGATGGAGTTCTGAAAGAACAAGAAAATCTTCTTTTCTTAAAAGATCCGCTTCTATGTATGGAGAACCAGGATATTCTCCTTTATCCAGATATGAATCTACAAAGGACAAATAAGCATTCAGCGCCTCTACAGAGGATTCAGAAGCCTTTAATTTATCTTTAAGCAGAAGAATACCCCTATTTATCTCTCCAGTTTTCTGTGCACGTTCATCAGAAACTTTATAAAGACCGCTTCCTGAATGAGTATCAAAAAAAGTGAAAGGTTTATCCTTTTTTTCCATATAGCGGATAACTTCTGAAAGTACTATAT
>JAHBAD010000067.1 GCA_018385395.1 Treponema sp. | reverse complement strand
ATATTATATTATTAGGTACTATGTCAGAATTACTGAAAGATTCAGAAGATTTCATTTCTTTTATTCATCCAAAAACGCCGCGCCTTTTGTTCATAAGAAACTGGCTTTCTGAACGGAATATCGAAAGTTCTGTAATCTCTCTTGAAAACAAAAATCATATTTTCATCCGTTTTCCACAAAGTCAATATAATCCGACATTCAAAATAAAAACTGTAATTGCCCACTACGACAGAGTCGCAGAAAGCGAAGGAGCTAACGACAACAGTTTTGCAGTTTTTACCCTTATGAACTGGGCATTAAAACTTTCAAAATCAAACACTACACACAACATCCGTCTTATTCTGACTGACGGCGAAGAAGCAGCAAACGGACTTAATTCACAGGGGGCATTTCACCTTGCAGGTTTTTTACAGAAGCTTGGAATAGCGCAGGATGAAGTTTATGTGTTTGACTGCATGGGCCGTGGAAACATTCCGGTTTTATGTGATGCAAAACTTCCTTTTGAAGCGTCACCTGTTTTCAAAAAAAGTGTGAAAAAACTGGAAGAAAAAACTATGCGACTTCTTAAATCAGCTTCATCAGACTGTCTTACACTCCCCGCTTCTTACAGTGATAATGCAGGCTTTATTGCACGAGGAATTCCCGCAGTTACCATTACAATGCTTCCCTCAGATGAAATTGAAGCATACATGAAGCTTTTAATGAAAACAAAAATAAAAAAAGTTGAAGATCTTAATCAGCCAAGATTCAGAAAAGACTATGAAACTTTGTATCCAAAAACCTGGCGCCTTATAAATTCCGAAAATGACAAAAAAGAAACCCTGACAGCAGAAAGTCAGGGCATATTCGAAAAGATTCTGGAAAACCTTGCAACGCTCAAAACTTTGTCCTGAGCGCTTCACAAGTCATAGCTTAACGACCGCTTAAAGTTTTCTTCCAGCGTGACACAGCCTGCAGTGCTGCAAGAGGCGTCATGTTGTCTGTATCACAGGAAAGAATCTCATCAAGAATTATTTCTTCATCACAGAAAAGTCCCGGAGTTGTAAACACAGGTTCTTCGGTCTTTACAGGCTCAGACGGAATATCATCCATAACAGGCTTGTCGCTGTTTACTGCCTGAATATGTGCCAGAACAGATTTTGCCCGGTTGATTACAGATTCCGGAAGTCCTGCAAGGCGTGCAACATGGATACCGTAAGAGTTTGCTGCAGCCCCTTCCTTTATTTTTCTTAAGAACACAACAGAGCCGGCATTTTCTCGGACATCCATACAAAGCATACGGATAGATTCATGCTCCATGCGGGAAAGCTCATGATAATGAGTTGCAAAAAAAGTACGGCATTTAATTGTATCAAGAAGATATTCAGAAACCGCTCTGGCAATGGAAAGTCCGTCTTCTGTGGAAGTTCCCCGTCCAACCTCATCCATAATAACAAGAGACTTCTTTGTTGCAGAAAGAAGTATATTTGCAGTCTCGGTCATTTCAACAAGGAATGTTGATTCACCACGGGCAAGGTTATCAGAAGCTCCTACACGACAGAACACTTTATCAATTATTCCTATGTGTGCACTTGTTGCCGGAACAAAACAACCGCTCTGGGCAAGAAGCGCAATAAGTGCATTCTGGCGAAGATATGTACTTTTACCTGCCATATTAGGACCTGTAATAAGATTGAAAGACGGAACGCCTTCTTCACTGTAAGCAAGGTCCGAATCATTTGGAACAAACTCCCCTGTTGGAAGATGAAGTTCAACAACAGGATGCCTTCCGTTAGTTATTTTGAAAACTCCGCTTTCATCAACTTCAGGTCTTACCCAGGAATGAAGACGTGAGCTGTATGCAAAGTTTGAAGTAACGTCTGTGTGTGCAATTTCTCCAGAAAGCTGAAGAAGATAAGGCACAAATTCTTTTAAGGCATTTCGAACTTCCAGGAAAAGATCCCGTTCAAGTTCAAGAATTTTTGAACCGCTTTCATTAAGCTGCTGTTCAAGAGTCTGAAGTTTTTCTGTTGTAAAACGGTCTCCGTTCATAAGTGAACGGCGGCGGATAAAATGAGACGGAACGTTATCAAGCTTCCCTTTTGAAATTTCAATAAAGTAACCGGAAGCGTTATTGTATTTGATTTTCAGTGTTGAAATGCCGCTTGCTTCCCGTTCCTCTTCTTCATAACTTGCAAGAATATTATTAAAGTTATCTCTGATTCCACGCCACTGGTCCAATTCTTCAGACCATCCGTCACGAATAATGCGACCTTCTGTAAGGCTTGTTGCCGGGTCATCAAGAATGGCACTTCCAATAAGCTGAATGATTTTTTCTGCAGGCTCCCTTTCGAGGAAAGCGAAATTAAAACCAAGAAGTTTTTCACGAACCTTAAGCCAGGACTCAAGACTCAGCCGCAAAGCCTGAAGATCTTTTCCATGCGCGCGATCCATGGCAATACGTCCTGCAAGGCGTTCAATATCAAGAACCGGAGAAAGGCTTTCACGGACGTCATCAAGCAAACTCTGATTTTCATAAAAAGCCTGAACCTGATCCAGACGTTCATTAATCTGAGTAACATTTGTAAGCGGGAACAAAAGCCAGTTTCTTAAAAGGCGGCTTCCCATGGCAGTCTTTGTATGATTCACACATTCCATAAGGGAATACTGAAAGGAACCATCACGAAGATTTTCTGTAATTTCAAGATTTCTGCGGCTTGAATCATCCATCATAAGAAAATCTTCATCGTGATAAATTCTTATAGATGAAACATGAGGCACACTCGAGTTTGTTGTCTTTTCAAGATAATCAAGAAGGAAGCCTGCTGGTGCTACTTCAGGTGAATCCTCTTCAAGTCCGAAACCGTGAAGATTTGATGTCTTGAACTGCTGTGTAAGTTTCTTAAAAGAAAAGTCGGAATTGAAATCCCAGTCAGGATAATAAGAAACAGAAAGGTCTGCAAAACTTTCCAGGGCTTCCTGAATTACGTCATTGGCTTTAAGGCTCTGAGGAAGAAGAAGTTCCCTTGGACTTGCGCGACCAAGCTCCTTTGCAAAGTTTTCTGCCATGCGGCTTGAAGCCCAGGAGGTAGCTTCAAAACTGGAAGTTGTAACATCAATAAAAGCGAACCCTGCCTTTCCTTTTGTAATGCTCAAAGCGGCAAGATAGTTTGCTCTGTTACCTTCAAGGTATTCACTTTCAACGGCAGTTCCCGGAGTAATGATTTCTACAACTTTGCGTTCTGTAAGGCCTTTTGCTTTGGGGTCGCCAATCTGTTCGCAGATTACTATTTTTTTTCCAAGACGCAAAAGACGTGCAATATAAATCTTTGCAGCATGATACGGAATACCGCACATAGGCTGCTGGGCTCTGTGAGTCAGTGTTAAATTCAAAAGACGCGATACATCTACCGCATCTTTATTAAACATTTCGTAAAAGTCTCCCAAGCGAAAAAAAACAACTTCGTTAGGATATTTTTCTTTAATCTGATTGTACTGAATTATCATGGGCGACAGTGTTACTGTGCCCTGAGAAGAATCTTTTTCTGTACTCATTTACAGCCCCAGACGTGAAATTACATCTTCTGTAATATCAACTGTGTGACTGTACCAGAGAATTGAATTGGATTCCTGCAGAGAAAGAATCATAGAATATCCGCCTTCTTCTGCAAGCTTTGAAAGAGTTGAATAAAGTTTCTTATAGAATTCATCAGAATTCTTAAGCGACTTTGCAAGAGAATCAAGTTCTACATTCTTTGCATTTGTATATTCAGTAAGATAGTCTTTTTTCTTTGTGATTTCAGCATCAATTTTCAGTGCAGCAGCTTCGTTTCCATTTTTTTCGAAATCCAGTTTTTTCTGACGAAGATCACGAAGTTCTTCTGTGGTTTTATTGATTTCATTCTGATAATCTGCACGCTTTTTTTCATAATTTCTAACCGCTGTAGAATTTCTGAAATAAGCATTGTAAACCTTATTTGTATCAACAACACCAAACTTTGTAATCTGCTGTGCAAATATTCCTGATACTGTAAACAAAGAAATCAGAAC
>JAHBAD010000041.1 GCA_018385395.1 Treponema sp. | reverse complement strand
AATTTGAAGTCTTCATCGTAAGTTCTGTTTCTCGTTTTTTTTCTTCTTAGCACTTACTTTGCAGCAATATAAGACTATCACCTATTGACAAGGTAGGGTTTTAATTATATATTACCTACTATGATACTAGGTTTAGGAGTTGATATGTCTGGAATCATTGAGCTGAAAGATATTTACAAAACATTCACCCATAACGGAAAATCTTTTAATGCTGTAGAAAACGTTTCTGTATCTATTAATAAAGGTGAAATTTATGGAATTATCGGATTTTCGGGAGCCGGAAAGTCTACTTTGGTTCGCACTATTAATCTTTTGGGGCGGCCTTCTTCTGGAAGTGTAACTGTTCGAGGAAAGGATATGCTTTCTTTAAATCCAAAAGAACTACGTGAAGAACGAAAAACTATCGGAATGATTTTTCAGCATTTTAATTTGATGAACAGTCGTAATGTTTTTGATAATGTTGCTTTTTCTCTGAAACGAAGCGGACTTTCAAAATCTCAGATTGCAGAAAAAGTGCATAATCTTTTAGAGCTTGTTGAAATTCGTGATAAAGAAAAACAGTATCCTTCTCAGTTAAGTGGCGGTCAAAAACAGCGTGTTGCCATAGCCAGATCTCTTGCCAATAATCCTGACATTCTTCTTTGTGATGAAGCAACTTCTGCTTTGGATCCAACTACAACAAGGTCTATTCTAAAACTGCTTAAAAAATTAAATGAGCAGTTAAATCTTACAATTGTAATTATTACTCACCAAATGGAAGTAATAAAAGAAATCTGCGGTAAAGTTGCTGTTATGGAGAATGGAAAAATTGTGGAACAGGGAGATGTATTCAGCATTTTTGCAAATCCACAGAATGAAGTTACAAAACGTTTTATTCGTGCTACTTCGAATCTTACAAAGATAGATGAACTGATTGCAGAAGATTCTCCTGTTGTAAAACTTTCTGCTGGCGAAAAACTTGTTCGCTTCAGTTACATTCAAAAAGATGTGTGCGAACCTTTAATTTCTGCGACCAGTCGTCTTTATGACATAACTATGAATATTATCTTTGCAGAGATTGATTTTGTTCAGGGTTCTCCAATTGGAGGAACTGTTGCAATTGTGAGTGGAAAATCTGAGGCTATTAACAGGGCTTTGGAACATATTCGTGATGAAGGTGTGGGTATTGAAATTCTGAAAACTGCGTAAGCGATGAGAGCCCCGGCGAAGCCGTTCCGAAGCGCAAGCGAAGGAATGAAGCGATAGCGGAAGGGCGGCCGTAGCGACCCGGAGCGAAGCGAAGGGATACGCCCAAATATCCTGAATGAAAGAAACTTTCTTTTACTGAATTTTTTTGGAGTGTTATATGGATTTTATATTGAAGATTTTGCCGAATGTTGCTTCTCATCCTGAGAGATTTTTTAATGGTTTTGTGGAAACTCTGATTATGACTTTATGGTCAGGCGGGATTAGTTTTGTGATTGGACTTTTGTTTGGAATTACGCTTACGGTCACAAAAAAAGATGGAATATTGCAAAATAGTGTGATTTATCAGATTTTGGATAAGGCGATTAATCTTTTCCGTTCTATTCCATTTATTATTTTGCTTACTGGGGTTATGCCTTTGAGCAGGCTGATTATGGGAACTGCTATTGGTGTGCGTGGTGCTATTGTCCCGTTGATTTTTGGTTGTGTGCCGTTTTTTAGTCGTCAGGTGGAAACTGCACTGGCTGAAGTGGATAGCGGACTTGTGGAGGCTGCAGAAAGTATGGGTCTGTCCCCTTTTGACATTATTTTTCGTGTTTATTTGAAAGAAAGTGTTGCTCCTTTGGTTCGAGGAACTACGATTACTCTGGTGAGTTTGATTGGTCTTACGGCTATGGCTGGAGCTGTTGGTGCCGGCGGGCTTGGAAACTACGCTATAATGTATGGTCACGATAGAAATCAGCTTGATGTAACCTGGGTTACGATTGTTGTACTTGTTATTGTGGTAAACCTTATTCAGCTGGCTGGAAATAAGATTATCAAAAGAAATAAGCACTAGAAAAAATGATTTTTTTATGGAAGGTGAAAAAATATGGCAATAAATAAAAGAAAAGTTGCAATTATTGGAGCTGGTCATGTGGGCAGTCACGGCGGATATGCTCTTATCAGTCAGGGACTGGTGGAAGAACTTGTGTACATTGATGTGAATCACGAAAAAGCTGTGGCTCAGGCTCTTGATTTGCAGGATTCTTCGACTTATTTGGGACGGCGTGTAAAAGTCTATGCCGGGAATTACAGTAACATTCAGGATGCGGATATTCTTGTAGTTGCTGCAGGTCCGCTTCCTGATATGGCTGCGGGTCAGACAGACCGTCAACAAACTTTGGGTGCAACTGTTGCAATTTTAAAAGATATTATCCCTCAGATTAAAGCAAGCGGTTTTGACGGAATCATTGTGAATATTTCAAATCCTGCTGATGTTGTAACTCATTATCTGCAGGAAAAACTTGGATGGAATCCAAAACGCATTTTTTCTACTTCCACAACTTTGGACAGTTCTCGGGTTCGACGCGCAATTGCAGAAGAAACAGGATACGACCAGCACTCAATTTTTGCCTATGCACTTGGCGAACATGGTGAAAGTCAGTTTGTGCCATGGAGCAATGTGTCTATAGGCGGAAAACCTATTCTAGAACTTATAAAAGAACAGCCGGAACGTTTTGGAAATCTTGACCTGGAAGGAATTGCTAGCCGTGCCAAAAAAGCTGGCTGGATTATTCTTGGAGGAAAGGGTTCCACAGAATTTGGAATTGGTGCCAGTATTGCGAATGTTGTACAGGCAATTCTCGGCGATGAAGACAGAATTCTGCCAGTTTCAACTTTATTACAGGGGCAGTACGGACAACAAAACGTTTATGCTTCTGTTCCCTGCCGCATAAACAACGAAGGTATTGCAGAAATTATTGAGCTAAATCTTACTGACGAAGAAAACGCAAAATTTGTGCAAAGTTGCCGGACTATGGATGCAAATTACAGAAAAGCACTGGAATTTTAAAAAAATCATTAAAACAGGGACAGACCTTGATTGATTACTTCTCTCCTACCAAACCTCAATCTCCTTTTAAATAAGGTCTGTCCCTGTTTTCAACAAGGTCTGTCCCCTTTTTTACCCTACCCCTTCTTTTTCATTTGCCTAACGTACTTATTTATAT
>JAHBAD010000034.1 GCA_018385395.1 Treponema sp. | reverse complement strand
AATAATATCTGTACCAGAATTTACCCAATACAGAGTTTATTATGAATTGTGCATTATGAATTGTGCATTGAAATTAAGCTTTGCTTAATTTCTGATTGCGTCGATATTTGCTTTTCCGCCAGGAACGAATGGAAGAACGTCTTCTTCGCAGCCGACTGTTACAGTTACAACGCAAGGTTTGTTGGCGCGGTTTGCATCAAAGGCTTTCATGTACCATTCTTTGTCTGTGTCAGCATTTACGGTTTCAATTCCGAATCCTTCTGCAATTTTTAAGATGTCAGGATTTTTATGGAATACTGAAGCACTGTAGTTTTTGTCAAAGAGGTATTTCTGCTGCTGGTAAACCATACCAAGTGTACCATTTACAAAAATGATTACTGTTACAGCCAGGTTCTGTTCAGCAAGAGTTGCCATTTCCTGAATGTTCATCATGATTGAACCGTCGCCTGAAAAACATACGATGCGCTTGTCAGGATTTGCAAGGGCGGCACCAAGGGCTGCAGGAAGGCCGAATCCCATTGTTCCAAGGCTTCCTGAAGTAAGGAAGGTTCTTGCCTTTTCTACAGGATAGTATTGGGCTGCAAACATCTGGTGCTGTCCAACATCAGTTGTAACGATAAGGTCGTCAGCTTTGATACCGGCTTTTTCTGCCATTTCAGGAATTGCAGAAATGAACTCACGTGGGTTTGCTTTGTTTTCGCCTGCAGGACGTCCCTGTGTAATTGAATCTGTGTCAGCTTTTACTTTTGAAACTTCAGAAAGCCAGTTTTTGCGGTCAGCGTTTCCGGCTTCAAAGTCTGCTTTCTTTTCGGAAACTAAAGTTGTAAGGATAGGGAATACAGATTCAACATCAGCTACAACTGAAACATCAGAATCGATGATTTTATCAACTTCTGCAGCATCAATATCAATGTGAACAAGTTTTGCATTTGGACAGAACTTTGAAACAACGCCTGTTGCACGGTCGTCAAAGCGAACTCCTGCAGCAATTACCAGGTCCGAGTTATACATGGCATAGTTTGCAGCATAAGATCCGTGCATACCAACCATACCGGTCCATAAATCAGAAGATTCAGGAACAGAGCCGATTCCCATAAGGCTTACAGTTACAGGAACTTTGTAAAGTTTCAGGAATTTATCCAGTTCTTTTGCAGCTTCAACACTGTTACATCCGCCGCCAAGGAAAAGAACCGGCTTTTTTGAATCCTTCATCAGATTGGAAATAGCTTCCATTTTTGAAGCATATTCAGAAGCTGGTGTGTGGAAACGAACGTTTGCATTGTCTTTAATTTTTACATCTTCAATTTCCGGCCATGCGTCAAATTCAACTTCCTGCATCTGAACGTTGCGAGGAACGTCAATAAGAACTGGGCCTGGTCTTCCGTTTTTTGCAATTTTAAATGCTTCTGGAATTACAGTAAGAAGATCCTTTGCATCCTTTACCATTACGGAATGTTTTGTGATTGAGAAAGAAAGACCGAAAGTATCAGCTTCCTGGAAAGCATCTGTACCAAGGAGAGTTGTGTTAACCTGACCTGTGATTGCGATAATAGGAACACTGTCACAGCGTGCATCAGCAATGGCTGTAAGCAGGTTCATAGCCCCAGGCCCGCTGGTGGCCATACAGACAGCGACGGAACCGGTTGAACGAGCCATACCCTGAGCAATGAAACCGGCTGCCTGTTCATGGCGAACCAGTACATGCTTAATGTTGCTTCTGTTCAATTCATCGTAAAGTGGCAGAATTGAGCCACCCGGAATTCCGGCTACGGTTGTTACACCGTGCATCTCTAAAAGAGTTGTAATAATTTCGCTACCTGTTTTTTTCATAGTTTTGCTAGTTTATCAGATTTTTTGCATTTTTTCTATTATGTAGTAGAATATAGGACAACAATATATGAAGAGAGTTTTTACCTCGAAACGGATATCTCAGTTTATTCTCTATTTTGCTTTGGCAAGTTCAATAGCATCTATCGTGTGCCTTCTGGCATTTCAATTGTTCCCGAAGTTTTCTGGTGAAGCTTATACAGGACAGTCTTTTTATAAAACTTTGAATACCGGCTGGTCGCTTATAAAAGAAGACGGAACCCGACAGGTTCTCGATCTGCCTGCTGTTGCCGATATTCATTCCGGTGAACGCTTAATTATCGAAAATACTATTCCTGATTATGTTCAGGATAATATGGTTCTTCTTACAAGAAGTTCCCGTCAGAACATTCATATTTATGTGGATGGAAATCTACGGTCTGAATACGTAACAGAAAATCTTAAGTTCTGGGTACGAAATGTGCCAAGTGCTTACGTTTTCATTCCTGTGTCGCGTTCAGATGCCGGGCGAAAAATAAGAATTGAAACCTGGGGGAGTTCGTCATTTTTCAATAACATTCAGCCGGTAATTGTGGCTCAGGCTTCCAGTGCCTGGAATCATTTGTGGACCCGCTACGGCATTGTTGTCTTTGCAAATGTTCTTCTTCTCCTGTGTGGAGTTTTCTCCGTTGTCATAAGTCTCATAATTATTATTGTTACAAAAACAAAACCAAGAATTCTTTATCTTTCATCTTCTCTCATATTGTTTTCTTTGTGGGCAATCTGTGAAAGCCGCCTTCGTCAGCTGATTTTTAAAAATACATCAATTGCCGGAATTATGGTTTTTGTTTTCATGATTCTTATGGTCATTCCGCTTTTTTCATATTGGGATAGAATTCAAAGATGCCGTTATGGATTCTGGTACAATATAGTGAATGGAATGATTCTTGCCTTCGGTGTATTTACTACAGTTCTCTATCTGTTTCATAAGCGAGATTATTTTGATTTCATTCTTGTAAATTATCTGCTCATCGTTCTTGGAATTCTGCTGATTATCATTACAACTTTTATTGATTTGAAACACGGATTCCTGATGGAATATCATTTCTCCGTTGCAGGAATGGCAGTAGTTCTAATCGCAGGGATCCTGGAATTAATATTTTCCAGAACAAGACCGTTTTATGCTGCAGGTTTTTACATGAGTATGTCACTTGTGATAATGCTTCTTCTGTCTTCTGCCCAAGGTATAAGAGATATTATTTCGGTTTATAAAGAAAGAGAAAAACATTCTGCAGAACAGACTCTTAAAACCATCAGAACTGTTGCCGGCACAATTGATGCAAAAGATGAATATACTGGAGGACATTCTGCCCGTGTTGCAAATTATGCTGAAGCTTTAGCCCGTGCTTTGGGTAAAAATGAAAAATACTGTCAGAATATTCATTATATCGGACTAATGCATGATATCGGGAAAATCGGGGTACCTGATTCAATCCTGAATAAAAAGGGAAGCCTGGTTCAGGATGAGTTCAGTCTTATGCGTCTTCACACGTCAATTGGTTGTGAAATTATTGGCGGCATTGAAACTGTTGCAGGATTAAAGGAAGGCGTTCTTCATCATCATGAACGTTATGACGGAACAGGTTATCCGGAAGGTCTTGTTGGAGAACATATTCCGGAAGTGGCCAGAATCCTTTGTATTGCTGACAGTTATGATGCTATGACCAGTAATCGTATTTACAGGCGCCGCCTTTCCGATGATGAAGTACGCAATGAATATGTGAAATTTTCAGGAATTCAGTTTGATCCCTATATGGCAGCTGTTTTTGTTAAACTCCTTGATTCAAAAAAAATAAAGCCGGAAACTCATGATGGATTTGAAACAACAGACGGCGACCATAGTTCTGTATCTCTTGCTCTTCAGAAAATGATTCAGTCTCAGAATAGTTATATCGGTGCTTACGAAATGACAAATCCTGAATTTATGAGAATGATTGTTTATGTTCTGAAACTTGCAGAACGGAATCATCAAAATGTAATTGTAAAGTTATTTTCAATTGAGAGTGTAACAGGAGAAAGACTTCAGGGCGAAGCGCTTTACAGGGCAGGTGCACTCCTTCGCAACGCCATTAATTCACGTATCCGAAATACAGATATTACAACGCCTTATTCTATGACAAAACGACTTGTCCTCTTTATGAATATGAAGCCGGAAAATGAAGGTGATGTTGTTTCTAAAATTGAAGAGAATTTTGAAAAACTTGATGAAGATTGCATGTATAAACTTTATGCGGAAGATATCGTTTTAAAGTAGAAAAATCCACTTTGTTTATATATACTTAAGATA
>JAHBAD010000023.1 GCA_018385395.1 Treponema sp. | reverse complement strand
ATATAAAAAAGGCGGGCTTGACCCGCCGTTACAAAATCCAGACAAGCTTGACTTTCGATTTTGTATTCTTCTTAATTCTGACCTGCTGATAAAAGCAGATTTAGCACTGACTGTGCCAGCAGTGCATTTTCCATCTGAATGACAAAATGCTTGTCGTTGAACTGAAAACCGATTCCGTCATCGTAGCCTGTCAATGCTGTTATGTCCGAAAGTTTTTTGTTAAAAGCTCCTTTCATACCGGAAAACACAACCCGCTGATTTGTTATTGAGAAAGTTCCCGGTGTTTTTATGGCGATATTATCCCGAACCGACTGCGAATATGAGCTTCCTGCACTGACTCGTACACCGAAAATTCTTGCAGAACGACCGCCTCCGTTTGTCCGCCTTCCGACAACCACATTTTTTATCTCCACATAACTTGCATTTTCTGAAAAATGGCACACTTCCGAACCTTGCAGGATAAGACCGAGAGGCTGAACAGCGGGAAGTTCAGAAATATCGTTGAAAGTGATGAGTTCCTGTTTTGAAGTAACTGCTGCCTCAACAGGCAAAATCGGCCTGTTACGAATTGCGGCAACTAAATATCGCATTACATCGATGAGCCAGCCGATATAAAAACAGCCGGCAGTGAGAATATATAGAACGCCTAAGCCTATTTTCTTTTCTCGGAATTTCTGGACTCCAAAGAAACCCAAGAACAACGCTGCAAAGAATTCAAACCAGACTTTGTAGCGGAATTTTTTCCATAGGCACAAAACTGCAATGGAACCGATTATCCAAAGGAAAAATATGGTTGATATTGTTTTTCCGATAGCTTTATCTGTTGCAGTAGGTTCGTATTTTTTTTTCACAAGACAGAGGCTCTGTTTCCGTCTCTTTTTTTTGATCGTTTGCTTTATTAGAATTCTTATAATCTATTGTCTCAAAGCTGCCATTCATACCGTCAAGCATGATTGTAAAATCATGTCTGGCTGACGGGCTCTTCCAGTATGTCGCTATGTAATGATCGGCATAAAACTTGTCTTCGCTGGCAGAAAGGCTGTCTGTCAATGCCGACTAAGAACTTCCTAAATTTGCCGGTTTAAAATTTCCGCTTTCAGGCAAAAAAATATATTAATCGAAGCCGACGGCTCCGACCTTCATGCGGTCCTTCATTCTGTAAGAATCCGCCTGCAGGCTTACAATATGGCAGTGGTGCAGAAGTCTGTCCAGACTTGCCGTAGCAACTGCTTCATCGTTATTCATAAACTCAGTCCATCTTCCAAATGTCTTATTGCTTGTCATAATCATAGATCCGGTTTCATACCTTACGTTTATCAGCTGGAAGAGAACATGGGTTTCCTCTGCGTTCAAAGGTTCATATCCGACTTCATCAACAAGAAGAATATTCGGTTTTGCAAACCACTTCAGCTTTCTGGAAAGTCTGTTCTGCTCTTTCGCCTTAATCAAAGATTCAACAAGATCATGACAGGAAATGTAATAGGCAGAGTAACCAGAAATACAGGCCTTGCACCCAAGTGCCGACATAAGATGAGTTTTGCCGACTCCAGAAGGACCGAGAAAAAATACATTTTCCTTGCGTTCAACAAAAGACAAAGTTGAAAGTTCATTGAACTTTTCCTGTGTAAGTCCGCCTTTCAGCCAGCTCAAGTCAAATGCTTCAAGAGTTTTATACTGAGGAATTGCAGAAATCTTAAGACGCGTTTTCCCGGCGCGTTCCTTACGCGGAATCAGTTCTGCCTCAACCAAATCATAGATTCTGTCCAGCAAAGTGTTTTCATTACGAGCCTGTTCTTCAAGAAAAGAATCAAAGCCTGCTGCCATAAAAGAAAGTCCGAGTTCTTCCATGCGCTCTTTAAGCGTTATAAGTTTTACGTTTTCCATTACAGCGCTCCCATAAGAAACTGTTCATAAAATACAGGATTTCTGACAGCTACATATTCAGGATTTGACAGTTTGAATGTTTTCTTTGCCTGACGCTTGAAAGCATCACGTTTAAGACCTTTCTCCCATGCTGCAAGAATTGCATCTCTATCTTCAAGCCTCATAAATGACTGTCTGCTACCAGCCGGAGCGCAGTCTATAATTCGGATTGAAACGCCTTCAGAGTCGAACAGCTCAAGTTTTTCCACTTCAACAAATGGTTTTGCAGTAAGAGTTTTGCCGATGAATACCGGAGGCACGCTGTATTTGTTTGTTTTGTATGTTATGCATGATTCCCTGTTTACAATCAGAGGAATTGCATCACGGACATCGAAACTGCTGGCCGGAAGCTGTTTGAGGAACTGTTTCTCATAAACAAATCTTTCATTTCTTGACTGATTGAACTGAGAAAGCTTGTTGTCTGCAATTCTTTTAATCCATGCGAGAGCTTCTTCATTAAGAGCCGTGAGTTCAAGTGTACGGTTGTCATAATCAACAAAAAAATTATTTTCAAAATACTGATTAAAGCGTTCTACTTTACCCTTGGTTTCCGGCCTGTGAATTTTACATCGTTTTGGGATAAAGCCGTAGTGATATGCAAAACGCGCGAGCTGACGGTTTGTCTGCCAGTGTTCGCCGTCGTAATACCAGGCTGTCTTCATGTTGTCGTAAAGTATTTCGTCAGGAATACCGCCGAAGAATTCAAATGCCTTGATGTGACAGTATAAAAGAGTTGCACTGTCCATTCTTGTTGTAAAATAAACGAACGGCATTCTTGAATAGCCCATGACCATAACAAAGGCGAAGAGTTTCTTCAGCTTGCCGTTTACATACTGTCGACCGAACTCAATCCAGTCCACCTGCGCCTGATGTGCAGGTTCTGTTTCAAATCTGATTACAGCCTTTTGTGATTCTTCTTTCCTGATTTTCGTAATGAACTCGCGGACTATGGAACTCTTTCCTGTGAATCCTTTCTTTACAAGATTTTCGTAGATTTTTGCTCCGTTGATTTCCGGATTTTCCCTGACAAGGGCTTCGATGATTGGCTTGAATTCATCAAGTTTACTTTTTCTGACAGTTTTTTTTCTTTCACGTGGCATTTCCTTTAACCACGTTCTGATGGTTCTGTCTGTTCTTCCCAGCTGCTCAGCTATCTGCTTTTGTGTCAGTCCCTGGGCTTGCAATTCATGCGCCTTTAGCATAAATTTCTCCATGAGGCTTGTTTCTCCTTCTTGTGCTGTTGTGCTAACAAACATTTTAAGGATTTCAAGCCTCTTTTTATATGCCTAAAAGCGGAAATTTCTCGCCGGCATTTTTAGGAAGTTTAACACCGGCAACGACATGTCCACTTTTGAGTACAGTTTTGCGGCTTTTTCATCATCAAAGACTAGAATATATATTTGATAGGTATCTTTGTTCTGTTCTTCCAGCTCATTTGCCAGGACTAAAAGTTTCTCTCTTGTCCTGTTTTCTTTTGAAACGGCAATTGTACGATAATTACCTTGCGTAACAATAACTTTATAAGGCACAAAATCCTTTTTTTCTTGTGAAAATGATTGCAGAGAAACAAGAAGTAAAAGGGAAAGAATTCCCAGGAACCGTTTCCTCATAAAATCCTCCAACGATTTTAATTTTTAGAGAAAAAATGTTGGAGATTTTACTTTCACCGAAAGTGGCGCAGTGCGCCATCAACCTAACAATGGGTTGTACCGCAGCGGGCTTGACCCGCTGTCGGCTACGAACCTTTGTTATGACAAAAATATTTCTTATACAGAATTATATACCTTAAATCATTTATTCTTTAAGAAGATTCTGTACAACCATTTGAAGCCTATGCTTCTTTATTTTTGAGCGGCGTAAAGCCGCGTTTTTACTGCTACCTTGTTCTGCCCTAAAGTTCTATTTTATTTAATAAAGCAAGCTCGACTTGCTTTATTAAATATTCCTTCTGCTGTAATAGGCAAACAATCACCCTAATTTTTTAATACCATTTCAGTTGTATCACATTCCATTTTCGGCTGCTAATACAACTTAGCGTTTAAAAAATCTCCTTTTTCTTTAATTTATGCCATTTTTGATTTGCTCTATATTTTTCGATAGAGAAAACTTTTTGAGCTTTTTCGGTACTAATAGAAAGATCAAAATAGCGAACAAGACTATCTATCAAACTCAAATGAATGTAATATTGTTTTTCGGGTCCCCAAAACCAATGATGATTCCATGAATCCATATCAAAAAAAGTTATTTCTCCTGAGTTTTTACCATCTTGTAAAATAAAGCCATACATGTATTCAGTATCATCAAAATAACCGATTTCTATAAATTCTTCAGTTATTATATTTTTGCAATAAAAGGAGATAAAACCCGATTTACCAATATTTTTTTCGGAAAGAGATTTCTTATTAATTTTAATATCCTCTAAAAAAGGTGTTGCCGGATAATCAGGCGGAATATTTAATACAAGATTTCTTGTACTTCTACACGAAATCACAAGAAAGGGTAACAAT
>JAHBAD010000021.1 GCA_018385395.1 Treponema sp. | reverse complement strand
TCATTGTGCACACCAAAGCAGAATAATTCTGAAACAGATTGCTATTCAGCCTATGAAACCAAAATCAAGTAAGATTTTAATCTCACAATTATGGTCCTCACAAATAAATTGTATTTACAATTTGATTCTTATTCTTCTTTTTTTGAATGAACAAATAGATGTTCCATCTGATTGGAGAAATACATTTATAACTTTCTTAAAATCTAATAATGCTAAATGTATTGAATTTTTGAATTTTCCAAAAGATTGGAAAAAGAATAACTACTGGAATTAGTTCAGTTTTAATTACATTGATTTTAATTGATTAATTTTTGTCATTATATAAATGTATTTCTGTTAGCCATAAATTTTACTCAACTAGTGAATTTTTGTAGAAAGACAGGTATTAAAAATAAGTTTTTGTTATAGTTTAGTGTGACGTGGTATATTCTACCATGGGTCTCCTGCTTATCTGAATCTATCTGAACTCAATCGAATATTAAAATATTACAGGATATGGAGGACAGCCTGACGGGCGCTCTTTGAGCGACCGGAACGCCCTTACTTTCCAAGCCACCTGGCGTTCATATCAAAGTAACTTCCATTTACATCGAAAGCCGGATGTTTTCCGTCTTTGTCGCTGAGATTCGGAACGAAAGCTTCCTGAATGCCGGCTTCTTTCCAGATTTTATCCCATTCAATTCCAAAGGCCGGGTCGTTCCACATTAGTCCGCCCTCGCCCTTCGGGTCATAGAAATCTGTACATTTGTAGGCAAAAGTTGCAGTTTCAGAGATTACCATGAAGCCGTGTGCGAAACCTGCAGGAATGTAGAACTGATTCTGTTTTTCGGAATCAAGAATTACGCCGTAGTATTTTCCGAATGTTGGAGAATCTTTTCGAACATCAACTGCAACGTCATAAACTTTTCCGCTTAAAGCCCGGACAAGTTTTCCCTGAGGGTGCTGTGTCTGAAAATGAAGTCCGCGAAGAACTCCTTTCGAAGAAAAGCTCTGGTTATCCTGTACGAACTTCATAGTAAGCCCTGCTTCAAAGAAATCTTTTTCACTGTAGGACTCAAAGAAGTATCCGCGGGCATCACCAAAAACCTTAGGCTGGATTTCGTAAAGTCCCAGAAACTCAACGCCGTCTTTTGTTGTACACTTTGTAAATGTAAATGCCATTTGATTTTCCTGCTTTTCCTAGCGTTCTGCAATAAACTTAAGGTAACGGCCGTAATCTGTTTTGTAACCGGCTGCCATTTCAAGAACCTTTTCTTTTGTAATCCATCCGTTATTGTAAGCTATTTCTTCAAGACAGCTTACATAAAGTCCCTGACGTTTCTGAATTGTTGCGATGAAGTTTGAAGCTTCAAGAAGTCCGTCATATGTACCTGTATCAAGCCATGCCATTCCGCGTCCAAGAAGTTCAACAGAAAGCTGGTCGCGGTCAAGATATTCATTGTTGATTGATGTGATTTCGATTTCGCCGCGGGCAGAAGGTTTTACATTTGCTGCAATATCCACAACTTCTTTTGTATAGAAGTAAAGACCTGGTACTGCATAATTTGATTTTGGATTTGCAGGTTTTTCTTCAATTCCAAGCACTTTTCCTGTTGAATCAAATTCAACAACACCATAAGCAGTGGGATCTGCCACCTGGTATCCGAAAATTACACTGCGGTTCTGTTTTTCAACAGTTTCTTTTGCACGTTTCAAAATTGAAGAAAAGCTCTGTCCGTAGAAAATGTTGTCACCAAGAACCAGGGCTGCACTGTCGCCTGCAAGGAATTCTTTTCCGATGATGAAAGCATCAGCAAGTCCGCGAGGCTTATCCTGAACGCGGTATTCAAAATGCATTCCAAGCCAGCTTCCGTCCCCAAAAAGTTCTTCGAAAACCGGAAGGTCTCGTGGAGTTGAAATAATAAGAACTTCACGAATTCCTGCCAGCATAAGAACTGACATAGGATAGTAAATCATCGGTTTGTCGTATAAAGGCAGAATCTGTTTTGAAACTGCTTTTGTAATTGGATAAAGGCGAGTTCCTGAACCGCCTGCAAGAATAATTCCTTTCATAGTTTATCTTCCCTGTTCTGTGTAGTTTTTGCTGATCCAGTTCTTGTAGTCACCTGAAAGGATATGGTTCAGCCATTCAGTATTTGCAAGGTACCAGTCTACAGTTTCAGCAAGACCTTCTTCGAAAGTCATCTTGCGCTGCCAGCCAAGTTCTGTCTTGATTTTTGTACAGTCAATGGCATAACGTTTGTCATGTCCCGCACGATCTGTAACATGTGTGATTGTCTTTTCAACTTCATCAACAGATTTTCCGATTCTTTCTGCTGTAAGTTTAATAACTTCATGAAGCAGTTTGATATTCTGCCATTCGTTTTCGCCACCGATGTTGTATTTTTCGCCTGTACGGCCTTTATTTACAATGAGCCAAACAGCGCGGTTGTGATCTTCAACATAAATCCAGTCGCGGATATTGTCGCCTTTTCCGTATACAGGAAGATTCTTTCCATCGCGGATATTTGAAATCATAAGTGGAAGAAGTTTTTCAGGGAACTGATATGGTCCGTAGTTGTTTGTACAGTTTGAAAGTGTAATTGGCATTCCGTATGTATGGAAGTAAGCCATTACAACATGGTCACTTGAAGCTTTTGAACTTGAATATGGAGAGCGCGGATCGTAAGGAGTATCTTCGCGGAAGTAACCTGTTTCACCAAGTGAACCGTAAACTTCATCAGTTGAAATGTGATGGAAAAGAACGCCGTCTTTCCAGGTTCCATCGGCATTGCGCCATGCGTTACGGGCTACATCCAGCATTGTAAATGTTCCCATAACATTTGTTTTCATGAAAGCTTCAGGACCAAGGATTGAACGGTCCACATGGCTTTCTGCAGCAAAGTGAATTACTGTATCAATATCATACTGTTTGAAAATGCGTTCAATCTGTTCACGGTCACAGATATCAACTTTTTCAAAAAAATAACGGGTTCCCCCGAATTTTTCTTCAATGTCTTTAAGGCTTTCCAGATTTCCGGCATAAGTAAGGCAGTCCACATTTACCACAGTTCCAGTAAATCCTGCATCATTGAAAAGGTCTCCCTTGGCAGATGACTGTCCGAACAGATAGTGAATAAAGTTTGAACCGATGAATCCGGCACCACCTGTAATAAGAATGTTTTTAAGTTTACGCAATTTATTTCTCCTTTCAGGATATAATAGAAAAAACTATTATTTATTATCGACATTTTCGGCATATTTTGCAAGTTTTACACCATTCTCTTGTAAAATACGGTCTGCTTTACGGTAATATCCCTTATATAAAAAGCCTTTAAAACCCTTAAGTTTTGGAAAAACAGGAAATTCCAGTTCTGCCCTGGCTGCAGTTTTTTCTATATTATAACTGCCATTTACGCGCCAGCCGTTCAGAAGTCCAATACTGATGGCTTTTGCAGGGCATCCGAAAGAACAGGAAACACAAAGAACACAGTTTGTCCCAAAGACATAACGACCTTTATTCTCATCAAAATGAATATTTCCCAAAGGACAGTTTTTTACGCATTTATTGCATTTAAGGCATTTTTCCTTATCTGCATACATAAAAGGTCCCTGTACTTTTGCGTATAGCCAAAGGATTCTTACAATGGGAACAAACCAGAATTTTAATGGGAAAACACGGACTTTTTCCCGATTACCTTCAAGAATTTCCCGGCAATGAAGATCGATAAGGGCGTTGGCATAAATGTATTCGCTTTTTACCATTTCATCTGTGTGACGAAAAATCATGTTATAAGGCATGACATAGCGGCGGTCAGAAACAACATCAAAATTCTTTCGGATAAGTTTTGAAATGATTTTCAAAGAAGCATAATCATTAAGAAAAAGTCCTTCCCCGCTGGACTTAAAGATAAAGCAGGTTTTCTTTTCTGAAAGGCCTGGAAGCTGCTTTACAAAATCATTCATTACTTTCGGACAATTGAAACCGTGAACCGGAAATGCGAATCCAGCCAAATCAAATGCAGCAGGATCAGGATATTCCACGTATTTTCCGTCTTTCATACGGACAGAAAAAACTTCTGTTTCAACGCCTAAAGGCTCAAAATATTTTTTATAAAGATCGGCACAAAGCTTTGTGTTTCCCGTTCCTGAAAAAACATAAATAACACAGCGCTTCATTAAAGTTTCTCCACCGGTACCAGAAGATCATCATCTTCGTGTTCACTGTATGGATAAACTTTATTCTCTTCGTCTTTTCTATGGCTGTCGTACCAGACCTGAGCGTAAAACGGCACATGTGGTGAAGTTTTATCAAAAGACCAGTCAGGAGCTTCACAGCATTCAGGACACCAGAAACCAGCTTTTAAGATTGTATATGGACGGGCAGAAAAAACATGTCCGTTATGACATTTCCAGTTAATGCGCGTGTACAGGTCGCCTTTTGTCATAGAAGAGCTTTCAACACTGCCGCCACGGAACTCTGCCGCAGCTTTCATATCTGAAAGTTCCAGTTCTGATTCTGGTTTTGATTCGTCATAACCGTGGTCCAGGCGGAAGCGTTCCGCTTTAGATTCATCCTTTAAGTCTGCAAAATCTACAGGGCCTTCCGGAGTCTGTCCTTTTGAAAGAAGGGGGAACTTATCCCAGGTTTTGGGAAGGGCTTCAAGTGCGGCTCTGCCGCCGAAGAAAGCATCAATGCGGCCTTCCTTATTTGTCTTTACCCAGTTCATTGGGGCATTTGAATTTTTAAGAAGCCGTTCAATAGCCAGTTTTCTTATTAAACCGGAAGGCACAATGGCTCCAAGCTTGTAATACCAGAGCTCTTTAGACATACGGCGCCAGTAGTCGGCACTGCTTTCTGTTCTGTAATGAAGCCAGTCATCAAGGATATGACTGTCCGTATACCAGACTCCGTGAAAGTTTCTTGGAATATTCCAGTATGGTTTAAAGAACTTTTCGGCATTGGCACCCATAAGTGCAAAACCAAAATTGAAAGTATCATAACCTGTTTCACGGCACGATTCTCCGCCACCGATATTGTAATCCTGATTCCAGAAACCATTCAGTTTTCCGTCCAGGTCAAAATCCACAAGATTCTGAATACAAAGGCCTGAATCCCGGTCGGTACACCATTCAAGAGGTGAATTCCAGCAGGTATGGAACATAAGGCCGTCATTCATATTGTTTGCAAGAAAATATTTATGATAAACGGCAGTCTGACGGAGAACTACCCAGTGGGGAATATCACTTTCAAGAACCACCCGTTCACCTTTGATTTTATATGCCGAATAATAATCATAGGGGCTGGACATAACCGGATCTCCCATACGGGTCCAAAGATGCTTGTAGTTTCTGTTTCCGTAAACTGCAACAGTTGAAATGTGAACAAGTTTTATTTCGTTTTCACGGCCGCTTTCATGAATGGCACGGACAACATTTTCAGTTCCAATAAGATTTGTATTTTTAGTATTTTCAGGATTATGGTCCGATTTTGGAGGGATAACGGCACCGCAATGAATGACGTAATCGCAGCCAGTCACAAACTGATTAACTTCATCAAAGTTTTTAAGGTCGCCCCGGACAATTGAAATTCTGCCCTTTCCTTTCTTCAAAAGCTTCTTGAAGAAACTTCTGTAATGCTTTACATGATCATAAACAAAAAGGCGCAGGGCATAATTATTCTTAGAAGATAAAAGATGGGCGACAACTTCGCCGCCCATAGCTCCATCGGCGCCTGTAACGCCGACAGTAATAATTCTGTCTGTCATAGACAAATATTATTCCATAACCCAAGAGTCCAGTTCAAGTCCATTACTGAAAACAAAGTAAATGTCATGGAGCCCCGGAGTATATTCATTGAGTTTTCCTGAAACTTCTGCAAAATCCTTCTGGTCGATTTTCAGTGAAACAAGAGGCGTTGCATCTGAAATCTTCAGAGTATCAAGGTAAACGTTTAAAGTTCCACTTCCTTTTGCAGTAACCCTGATTTTTTCCACAGAAGAAAGATCTGCCTGTTTTACCATTGTCCAGCCACCGATTGTATCTTTGGTTGTTGCCTGAACAGTAATTTTTTCTTTGTCTGATTTATACTTGAAGCCTGACCCTGTTGCTAAAGTTTCAAAACCTGTTTTTTCAGTTACTTTTGGATTTGCAGTCTGATTTACACCCTTCTTTGTTCCGCGGCACTTTTCAATTTTCCCTGTTGCTTCATCAAGAACTAGTTCATCAATATTGATATTACGGCAGTCACCTTTTACATTGAAAACTGTATGAAGGTTGTGAGCCTGATAAATCATGTAATACTTGCCGTTGAATTTTTCAATATGAGAGTGATTGTTTCCGCCCCCAAGGCCGTAGGCACCTGTATTATCAAAGAAAGCACCTCCGTTTACCCATGAATCTGCAACAAGCGGAGTTTCACTTACCATATAACACATCTGAGCCTGTGGCTGAACATCCCATGCAGAACAGTAAGAAAGAATGAATTTTCCGTTTACAAAATTCAGTTCGTTTGCTTCAAAGTGATTCGGTGTAGCAGGAAGAGCAACAATGCCCGCTTCCATATCAAGACTTACCATATCTTTTCCAAGTCTTGCAATCTTACAGTTATCGTGTCCTGGACCACCGCCAAAAGAAATGTAGCCGACTCCTTTGTCATCAATACATGCGCCCGGGTCAAAAAGCCAGTCACATTTACCAAGCCCTTTTACGCTTCGGCTTATAAGTGCCTTCCCGACAGGATCTTTCCATGGTCCTAATGGAGAAGTTGCTGTAAGAACACCAATGCCGTTTCCGCCGTTGGCAAAATAAAGGTAAAAATGAGTAAGTCCGTCTTCTTCTTTACGTGAAACAATAGAAGGAGCCCAAGAGTTTCCGGCCCACTTTGCAATCTGTCCTACTTTAATTTCGCCGTGGAAAGTCCAGTTTGCCATATCGGCTGTAGACATTACCACAAGAGTATTTATATAGCCGTAATTTACGTCTTCGTCTGCCTTCAGGTTTTCGTACATCTGATGGTCATTTGTACCGATTACATAAAGCCTTCCGTCATAAACCACAGCTGTAGGGTCTGCACAGTAAAAATTCGGGAGCAGAGGATTATTATCGACTGGTCTTTTTGACATTAAGTTTGAAACTGATTTTATCATAAATGGGTCCGCCTGTTTATCTGATTTTGTTGTACTGGCACATGAAAGAAACATCACGAGAATTTCCATTATAAAAATCAGATTAATAATAA
>JAHBAD010000016.1 GCA_018385395.1 Treponema sp. | reverse complement strand
ATATTATTCAGAACAAACAGGAGGTTATATGGCTTTCCCAATAAGCTCTTCCCTTCTGGACGCAGTAGTTCTGGCCATTGTTGCAAAGGACGGAGGATCATCTTACGGTTACAAAATAACCCAGGACGTACGCACGGTTATGGATGTTTCCGAAAGCACTCTTTACCCTGTCCTGAGACGACTTCAAAAAGAAGAATGTCTCGAAACCTTTGACCAGGAATACCAGGGACGGAACAGACGGTATTACAAAGTTACCGCTAAAGGTTTCCAGTATCTGGCTGTCTATCAGCAGGACTGGATTGATTACAGAAACAAACTTAATGCAATACTTATAGGAGAATAAGTAATGACAAGAGAAGAATATTTATCTGCATTAAAAGGCAACCTGAATTCCCTTTCTGAAGATGAAAAAGCAGAAGCCCTTCAGTATTATTCAGATTTTTTTGAAGACGCAAACGACGACCAGAAAGTTATGGATGAACTTGGAAATCCAGAAGAGCTGGCAGCAAAAATCAAAGAAAACTTTTCAAACGCGCTTGTAAAAACAGCATCTGAAAACTCAAATGAAGAAAAATCAACTTTAGAAGATTCAGAAAACTTCTTTGCTTCATTTGATGCAGACTCTATTTCAAAAGTTGAACTGAACCTTGGAGCATGCCATGCAGTTGCAATTCCTGGAAAAAAATGGAAAATCGAAACACGAGGTATCAGAAAAGACAACTTTACATGCAGCGTCTCAGGTAATAAACTTCATATCAATAGTGTAAAGAAGCGCAACTTCCTGGATTTCCTTAATCACGAACCTAAAAACAAAATGGTTCCAAGAATTCTTATTACTATTCCTGAAGGTACTTCACTTGAAGAAACAAAAATCCAGCTCGGTGCCGGACTTTTCGAAACAAAAGAGGTTTCTGTTTTCAGCAAAAAACTGATTGCAAACATCGGGGCCGGAAACCTGATTCTCAACGGTTTCTCAAGCCAAGCTTCTGAACTGAAATGTGCCATGGGAAATGTTGAACTGAAAGGCGACCTGAAAGGCCGCACAAATATCGACTGCGGAATGGGGGCTGTTACACTTCGCCTTGCCGGAAAACCAGACGATTATTCTTTGGATTGCAAAGTTGGACTCGGAGAGGTTCGCTTTAATGACACAAAATATGCAGGCGTACAGAACGTGAATCCTTCAAACAGAAAGGAAAACCATATTTCCATCAACTGTGGAATGGGTTCTGTAAACTGCAAGACAAACTAAGAAAACATTGAGAGGTAATAAAAATGAAAAGACTTACAAAATCAAACGACAAAAAAATTGCAGGTGTTTGCGGAGGAATTGCAGAATTTTTCGGAGTTGATCCGACAATCATCAGACTCCTGGCTGTCGTACTTGTATTCTGCGGAATCGGTGCAGGACTCGTGGTTTACATCATTGCAGCAATCATTCTTCCAGAACCTGATTCCTCAGAAGCAGAAAACATCGAAAACCTTAAAAGCGCAAATGTTGATGACTACAAATCAGAACAGCCACAGCCTTCTTCTAACGGCGGACACACTGATGAAGAATTCGACAGCTACTTTGACAAAAAATAAGGATTGGAATTAGTTCATGTTCAGCGATACACACTTTCATTTTCATAATATTGTGACAGAACGTTGTATCAACGGTGCAGAAGTTCTTACACATATGGCTGCCGCCAACTGTTTTTTCGGCATGGATATCGGTACCCGGTGTAATGACCTCCCTGCACGTCAGGCCGCAGTAGAAAAAAGCATTTCGGAAATTACAGATGCCCGCCTTGCAGAAAAAGCCAGAAACTTCATGTATTATTCTGCGGGCATCTGGCCTGACGTAGAGGCTATCAAAGACCGTTACAACCAGATGAAAGTCCTTCGCGAACACATTTCAAAAGCTTCAAGAATCGTTGCAATCGGCGAAGGCGGAATCGACCATCACTGGAATCCTTCAGGTGTAGACAGCCACTGCGAAAACGATTATGACGAAGAAGTGTACCAGGGAGAACGTGAACTTTTCCAGATGCAGCTGGAACTGGCAAAAGAAATGGATTTACCTTTTATCGTTCACAGCCGTGACGGTTTTCAGGACACTTTGGACTGTATTAAAAATGTCGGATGGAATAAGGGAATCATTCATTGTTACAGCTACGGACTAGAAGAAGCAAAAGCATTTCTGGATTTAGGATGGTATATCAGTTTTTCAGGAAGTGTAACCTACACAAAAAAATCAAAACTTGAAGAAATGCACCAGCTTCTGAACCTTGTTCCAAAGGACAGAATTCTTTGTGAAACAGATGCTCCTTACCTGGCACCAGTTCCATTCCGGGGACAGACCAACACGCCTGCCCTGGTAGATAATACTTACCGCTTTGTCGCAGAACATCGCGGCATTACAACTGAAGACTTATGTGACACGGTGGACGCTAACATAAAAACACTCTTCAGGGTATAAAATCAAAGGGCTGTCAAAAAAACACCATGTCATTCTGAACTGGTTTCAGATTCCAGCATGACAGGACTTATTGGACAGCCCTTTTTTATTATCTGTTTGAAACAAGTTTCAGAATATAAAGTTCAACATACTGTGTTAATGCTTCTTCTTCTTTTATCTTCTGCATATTCGGTGTCTTTACCAGAGATTTTGCAAGACTTCGTACCCGGTCAGCAGTAAATGTTGATGCAGTCAGCGTATTAATTACCTTTCGCATATAATCACGAATCAAAGAATTTACATCTTCTGTAAGCTGAAGATGTGCCTGTGGCGAAATCATCTTATTCCATTGCTTGCAAAGGAAGTCCAGCTCACGATCCAGTGTTGTTCCTTCAGTCAGGAAATCTTTCGAAAGATCTTCTGCCATTTCTGCAAGAACATCTTTTTTTGCCTTTTTCTTTCCTTTAGATTTTTTTCCTGTTTCAATTCCTTCTGCAACATCAGAACCAACAATTTCATCATAATCTTTTGAAGAAGTTTCTACATTCTTTTCAGATTTTATTGTTTTCGACTGTTTTCTTTTTCCTGCAAACATAGCACAAATCCATGAAATAACAGGAATTGTATACCAGAATGGAAGTCTCATTTTTGCCTGAGCCAGAATATCTCCCTGATTCAGCATAAGGATTTCACTGAAGGGCAAAATCTGATTTCCATCAAAAATTCTTCCCCCATCAAGATTCTCATACTGATTTTTTTCGTATGACAAAAGTGACATGAAATTTGCATTCAAAAGAGCCCAAAGAACCGGAGCCTGCTTTCTGATTTCTTCTGCAACACAGTCTTCAAACTCCCGGGCATTTTTCATTTCGGGAAGACTTTCATAATTATAAAGTTTGTCATACCAGCGGTTCTCAAGAGTAGCAGAAATAGCATTATTAGCTTCATTTGCAAGACGAACACAAAGAGGAAGAATCTTATTTTTATAAATATAATATTTTGTTCCAGACTCAACTTTGAACACCAGAAGATTAGGAAGCTTCCCTTCTTCGGCTACCCCTGTTTCCTTCATAAGGAACTCTTTAAAATCTTCTTCATCGAACCGTCCATATAGGGTTCTTCCATTTTTGTCTTTCAGCTTCAGCATCTGGTCGATTGTGAAAATGTAAGGCGGACGAGTCATATTAAAAGTCAACTCTTTAAGAGCTTCGGCTTTCTTTTGAGTATTCTGCATTTTCTGTTTCAGGAAAACATTGTGAATTTCTGTAATCTCAATAGCCTGCAGAATATTATTGTCTTCCATTGTTTTATCCTGAATCTTTTCAAAATCCTGGCGGATAAAATAACAGAGCTGGCTCCAGTAGTAGTAATCATCACTGGAAATTGTATCTTCAACATTATCACTCTGATATTTATCTTCCACAAAGTTCTGGAAGAAATGCTGGATAATCAGTTCTTTTCCAGGATTAGAGCTGCGGAGCTTTTTCAGGTAATAATCATGATATTCGTCTTTTGAAAGAATACGTCGGATTTTTCTTTTTGCTGTCTCCATGAGAACGCGAACAGGAATACAGGCAGGAAGAAGCATGAAAGGACAATCATGATTAAAAACAATAACATAAAGCTTCTGAGACTTTACATCCTGCTTTTCAAGAATTTCTGTTATGTACTGACTGGCATTTTTTCTTTCAAGAAAATCCATAGGAAATTTTGCAGGAAGATCAGTCACCACAGGATAAGGAACAGATTCATTCTCAAGAATTTCTTTGAAACGGTTTGTATATTGAATTGAAAAATAAGCAATGGAAATAATAACTTTCTTTTTATCCTGATTTACCAATGCAGCTATTTTTTTCTGAGAAAGAGCTTCAAGTTCTGCACTTACAGTAGGCTGTGGATCGCCAAGATATTTTACAAGTTCAGCCTGTTCTTCTACATGATGTTCGGCATACTTTTTTATATAAGCACAAAATTCACCAAAATCAATAAATGGCGATTTCTGTTTATCTGCATAGAATCTGATAATCTGGCTGAGATTGGCGCTGGTTCCCATCACTTTCCCCTTTTTTGTATATAACACATTATATAAGAAGAAAAATATTTTGTATATTCAAAAACCCGCCGGAAAGATTACGAGTATGGATAAAAAACGATTTTATAATTATAATTCAAAAAAAATCATTCTATTTGGAGAAACATTATGTATATTACATGCCTTGATATGGAAGGAGTTCTTGTTCCTGAAATCTGGATTGAATTCGCAAATACAACAGGAATCCCTGAACTCAAAAGAACAACTCGTGATGAACCAGATTACGACAAACTTATGAAATTCAGAATCGACATTCTGAAGCAGCATGGTCTTGGCCTTAAAGAAATCCAGGAAGTAATTTCAAAAATCGATCCTCTTCCTGGTGCAAAAGAATTCATGGATGAACTTCGTGAAAACTGTCAGACAATTATTCTTTCTGACACATTCGAACAGTTTGCAGGCCCTCTTATGAAAAAACTCGGCATGCCAACAATTTTCTGTAACACTCTGGTAGTTGCTCCAAACGGCGAAATCACAGGCTACAAAATGCGCTGTGAAAAATCAAAGCTTACAACAGTTAAAGCCCTTCAGAGCATGGGTTATGATACAATTGCTTCAGGCGACAGCTTCAATGACCTTGGAATGATTCAGGCCTCAAAAGCAGGATTCCTTTTCCGCACAACAGACAAAATCAAAGCAGACTACCCAGAGTACCCTGCTTTCACAGAATACTCTGAACTGCTTGCCGCAATCAAAAACGTAATCAAGCAGTAGTTACGAATAAGATGCTGAAACAAGAGTTCAGCATGACAAAACTGTCACCCTGAACTTGAATAGTCGGGGCTGTCCCCAAAATAATGAGTGTAGCGCTCATTGAGCTCGTCGAAATGACTGCTACACTAAATGTGGTGGTTTCGATAAACTCAACCACCGTAATGCAAACTTATTGGACAGCCTCTTTTAAACGACTCTAAATATGACAATAACTAAATGCTTGTTCTCACATTTGAGGAGCTACATGAATGCCGATTCAATAAAAGTTCAAAAGGAGATTCTGTTTAACGCTGCATGATGGATTTGAGGCTTTTTTCAGGAATGAAATTGCGAACTAAATTTGACACAATCCATAGAGGGCATACTTTTCACCGTTATAACACGGCGTAATAATTGAAACTAATTTCTCTTGAAAATTCATATTTTCTCCAAAAAAAGTAAAAAAATTTAAAAACAAAAAGCCTGCTAAGCACAAAGATAAATTTTATCTTCGCAAATAACAGGCTTTCTCGAAATTTCAGATACAGTAAGATTTTTATTCTGAATGTAAATTCTTAAATTCAGTTCACAATACTCTTGTACCCAACCCCTACTTTATATTTAAAAATTCCGTTTATTCCCCAGCAGAATAAATACCAGACACTTGAAAAGAAATTGATTTTTAACACTTTTCTGTAAATATTCCATTGAGGTTTTATCATTTTTGTTTTTGATGCTGTCATGGAATCTTCGCGCATTCTGTAGTCAACAAGAACATCTTTATAACCTAAAGCACAAAGTCCATCTTTCATAATTTCAAGCCAGTAAGCATAATCATCACGAAGAGCTTTCAATTTTTCATTAAAAAAGACTTTTTCGCTAAGTTTTCCTGTATCAACAATTGCAGCACTTGGAAAAATCGGGCAATGACGCAAAAGATTTTTATAATTTCGTTTTCCTTCAAAAATATACGGCGGTAAAAGTTCTGCGTCACAGGTACTGTTCATTCTTCTGTATGAAGAAAAATAAATTGCAACAGATTCATCTTGATTCTCTTCTATATATCTCATCATTGTAGAAAGATACTCGGGATGCCAGATGTCGTCGCTGTCAAGAAAAGCAAAATACCTTCCCTTTGCAACTTGCATAGCCTGATTCCTTGCACCTGAAGAGCCCCGATTTACTTTAGCACTGATAAGATGGATTCTACTGTCTTTATCTGCATAAGACTGAACGACTTTACAGCCAGCACCATCATCAGGAGATGCATCATCTACAATAATCATTTCCCAATTTTTGTACGATTGAGAAAGAACCGAATCAATTGTTTTTCCAACCAAAGCCGCACCTTTCCACATCGGCGTAATAATTGAAACAAGTTTTTCTTCCATATTTTTTTCCTTAGTGAATAAAAAAGATAAAAATTTTTACCCCATGCAAAAAATGCACAGGGAAAGTTTTTGAGAAATGAATTTTTGTGTTTTAGGCTTTAGCTCTTCCTAAAATCAAGCAATTTTTCAACAAGATATGAAATAAAAAAAGTGCCTGCAAAAGTTAAGACAACTGCGAGCGGAAAACAGTTTTTATAAAAATTATAATAGGTCATCAACTGAATCAAAGGAAAGTGAAAAAGATACATCGGGTATGAATAATCTTTTTTTTCACCAATAAAACTTAATGAAGTAAACTTGAATGCAAAAAACATGCAGATAAAACAAAGACTTAATGGCATTAAAAATTCTGTTTTTGTAATATAATGCACAACAAAGACAAAAATAGAAGGAACAATCAAAATATTCAGTTTTTTTATAATCCATTCAAAATTAAAAAGGCAGAAGATTCCACAAACAAAACAACTTACAAATGCCGGAAATTGATTTGCAAGTTGTTTAGGTAAATGCCAGAAGTCAGCATAGCGT